>DAIAOV010000178.1 GCA_027437055.1 Legionella sp.
GAGTCTGTAATTTCCCTACAACCTCATCAAGAATCTCGATAGGGCTATCTTTTTGTAAACCAAATCCCATTGCCTGACTCAAAATTTCGCGAATCGTATTCCTTGCAAGCCCCAACGAACGAGCAATTGTTTTTTTCCCCATTCCCTGAGTCCATCGATATAAAACCTCTTTAACTTCAATCATAAGTATTAGTCTCTTAGCCATAAATTCATCCTATGATGGTCTCGCTCATAAGATTAAGTATTGGTGATTAAAAAAAACACACCATCCAGATAGAGTTATGCTTATGACTACCCCCTTGCTAGAGGGGTCAATTAGTTCGGCGGACAGGGGGGTCAATTAACTCGGCGGAATGGATGTCCAGAGGGGTTAAATATCACGGCGCTCAACAAGCGCACTCATCGCACTGTTTGCATGTACAACGGCAACAGCAAAACAAATAGAATACTCTGAACTTGCTTGTGCAATTAATATCACTGAAATATTGTTTTGATGCATGATCTGAAAAACACGGGAGGAAACCCCAGAAACACCAAGTATTCCAGCCCCTTCAATGTTAATCAGCGCTACATTATCAATTGAAGTTAAGCCTTTGATAGATTTAATTGATGTTGCAGTAATGAGAGTTCCTCTTGCTTTTGGATTTTATGACGATAGGTATTTTTAATTCAAATGCAGGGGCAATGGTCATTGGATGTAATACTTTGGCACCAAAATAAGCTAGTTCAGATGCTTCTTGATAGGAGAGTTCTTCGATGACAAAAGCCGAGCGAACTTTGTTGGGATCTGCTGTATAAATACCATCAACATCAGTCCATAAGGTTAAGCTCTTTGCTTTAAATAATTTGGCAAAAATAGCTGCCGAAAAATCGCTACCATTTCGTCCTAATATGGTGCGTTTTCCGTCCATTATTGACGCAATAAATTCTGTGATAATAAGTTGGTCAAAAAATTTATCTTTAAGAAACTCATCCATAACCGTCTGAGTTTTTTGCCAATCAATGCAGACAATACCGTTCTTCTCAATGACAAACAGAACCTTTGATGTATCCATGAATAAGGTCCCATTAAATTGACCGAGATAGGCTGTCATTATTTTCGCAGACCATAACTCTCCATAACTGAGGATAATGTTCTGAATTTCTTTGGAGTAAAAGTTTATTAGCTGCACTGCATGCAAAATATCCCTGATTTCATTGCAGTCTTTCTCAATGGAGCCCATAAGATTCATAGGGTGATGCTATAGCCTTAAGGTCTTTATAATTTCTTGATGAGACAGATAAAGATCTTCTAGGATAGGAAGGTAAGATAATTTCTTTTTAGCAGAATCAAGCAGTGTTTGTAGGATTGATGTAGTTCCCTGGGTTGCTGAAACAACAATAACTTCATTTTTTCCTTTAAGTAATGAGTTTAATTCGATAAATCGGGCTGCATTCGTAATGCTAGTTCCGCCAAATTTATGGACATCATATTCAGTTTTTGGAGTTTGCATAAAAACGTCCTTAATGACAAGAAACAACAGCAAAAAGACGGTTGGTCACAACCACACACTATTTTTGGTTAAAAAAAGACAATTTTAATTAATAATAGTACAATCATGAAACATAGTGCAAGCAGAAAAAAGGCTCTTCTTTAACGGAGGAGCCTAAACAGATCCTAGTATTCTAATTGACTACATAGGGGAAATACTTCTTGAGGAGTGACATATTGTTGTGTCGTTGGCTGGGTATTTCTTCCGTTAAAGAAAGCAAATGAATTAGTTCCATTACTAAAGTTTTGTTGTGAATTAGTACAAAATTGCTCAATTTGCTGTTGATTTTTCGCCTGCTCTACAGAGTCTATTGCAAAATTTCTCTCGAATTCTTTATAACGCTCATACTGTGCTTGCTCTCTTTCTAAGGGAGTGATTTGCCGTTGATAAAAATATTCGGCAAAACCTTCTATAGAATAAGCGACTCGATAAAATGACTGGGTGCGTTTAGATAGTCCCTCTAGATAGATTTGTTGCTGATTCTTGTATTCAGGACTGATTGATTTGTCAATAATTTCTTTATATGCCTCTGGTGTTGTAGTAATGATTATTGATAAGGCTTCAAAGAGCTCTAATTTATTGAATCGCCCTTGAGGAACTATATTAGATAAACGTTCAATATAAATTAAGATACTTATGTCCTTATTATTATAGAACGGATGGCTAAAGCAACATTCAGGGTCTATTTTTACTGCTTGCCAGAAGTTTGTAAATTCAACTAACCCGTAATTTACAGACTCCATATCAATATCCCCCAAAAAATAGGAGATAAGAAAAATTGCAGTCAGGCCAATTATCGGCTTTTGGTTATTTAAAATGGAATGGCGATAGGATAATGATGACCAATCTCTGAAATTGATCACTTCTTTTGACAGCCTATAAGTTCGATTATTTTCCGTGAAGCGACATTCAGCTTCTCCTTGACAAACTTTCATTTTGGGCTGGAGCTTACCTAGTAGTAAGCGATAACACCGTCCACCAGCGACAGCACTTTCTACCCAAAATTTCTTATCTTTAAATGAAGCAATAGCCTCCATTTGCGGAATATCATTGTTATTACGATTTTTCAAGACCTTAATACTAGTAGAACAATACCACTTTCGAGCGGTTTCGGGATTGGAATGATCAACTAGTTTGACTGCTGTCGTAAGAGAGTTTGTATAGGGATCAAAGGAATAAGGTACAAACTCTTTTTTAGATCCATTTAAATACGTGCTGAGAGATGTTTCTTTTTCTTTTTCTGTTTCTTCCTCAGACTTCTCTTCAAACTCATCATCTGATCCCATAAAGACATCTGGAGCACTATCAATATCCATTGCTGTATCGTTATTATCAATTTCCAAATCAGATGCATTAACATTGTTAGCGGGTTGTAATCGAGTTTTTTGAGGCATTAGCTTGTTACCTTATCTATTAAACTGGAATTCAGTAGGATAAGAGTAACATAAAATATACGTATTGTATATGATTTGATCAATTTTAAATAATAATAATGTTCACGTTCACTCAATGGCATCAGCTTACATCATAATAATTCTTCCAAACGTGTTGTTAAAGAAGAACGTATTATTCTTTAGGTAAGAACGAGTAATCGGTATAACCCTTAGCGTCTCCTCCATAGAAAGTTGTTGAATCCGCTGGATTTAATGGGGCATTTCTTTTGAAGCGTTCTACAAGATCTGGATTGGCAATATAAGCTTTACCAAAGGCAGCGAGATCAGCATAGCCGCTTGAAATAGCTTCTATGGCCATTTCTCGAGTGTAGCCATTATTGACCATCCATGCTCCTTTAAATTCTTTGCGCAAAGCATGAAAATCAAATCCATGAAATTCGCGTGGTCCTCCTGTTGCTCCTTCTATTACATGAACATAAGCGAGATTTAATCGATTAAATTCAGCTACTAGAGGGAAAAAAACAGTTTCAGGTGCGCTATCCATAGCGTTATTGGATGGCGTAACAGGTGAAATACGAATTCCAGTTCTATGAGCCCCAATTTCTGAGATAACTGCTTCTACTACCTCAATGGCAAAACGTAAGCGGTTTGTAATGGAACCGCCATACTGGTCGGTTCGTTGATTGGAACCATCACAGAGAAATTGTTGAATAAGATAGCCATTTGCTGCATGAATTTCAACGCCATCGAAGCCTGCTTCTATGGCATTTTGTGCAGCTTTTCTATAGTCCTCAATAATCCCAGGAATTTCTTCTAATCTGAGTGCTCGAGGTTGACCTACCGCGACAAAGGATCCTGTTTCAATAAAGGTACGTTGTCCTATTGGCGCTATTGCGGAAGGAGCAACGGGCAAAGCACCTCCTGGTTGCAGGGTCGGGTGCGATATCCGACCTACATGCCAAAGCTGAGCATAAATTGCTCCACCTCGTGCATGTCCTGCCTCTGTAATAAGTTTCCAGCCACTAACTTGCTCAGGAGAATAGATACCGGGAGTCCAGGCATATCCTTTTGCCGTCGGTGAAATTTGTGTTGCTTCAGAAATAATTAAACCCGCATCAGCGCGTTGAGCATAATATTCTGCATTTATAGCCTGTGGCACATCGGTACCATGAATAGCGCGATTACGAGTTAAGGGCGCCATGACTATTCTATTTTTTAAGCTGAGCTCACCCAAATTAAATGGTTTAAATAACACAC
>DAIAOV010000179.1 GCA_027437055.1 Legionella sp.
TCATGATATTGATGTGAATCAAAACCCATTGCGTAAGATAAGGGAACTTGAACAAAATCACTATTTTCATTGTAGTAATTTAGATCTTCAATGCCGCCAAAATCATCTCTTCCAAATCCAACCATAGTGGTACAATGAGGAAACAATAAAAAAGCATGTGTTACATCAGCACCACAATAAGGATAATAAACAGTTGAAGCCGACTTTTGCTGACAGAGTTCTTGACCAATTTTGGTTAAATTATCTTGATGTGTATTGTTGGATGGCTGATGCTTTGATTCACGCAATTTTTGTAATAATTCATCATGAGTATGCGCGGTAATTCTCTGATCGGGTCCTTCATGGTTATCATTATTCTCAGGAGCAGTATCATCAATTAATTGTTGTACAAAAAAGTCAGTTGAACCGTCGTATTTTATCATAAGTTGTCCTGGGAAAAATAAAGATTAAATATTGTACAAAAAACACATTAAGACAACATTAATTAACCTAATGTAAATACACGTCAAGAGCTACGCATGAAAAAATTTTGACCTCTACGTTCATCGAACAAGTCGCAGGACGTAGAAATAGAAGTCAGAGTGACATCCTTTATTGACAGACAATCTCTAGCACTATAAATTTAGCTTAAATAGGCTATTTATTAATCATTAGACCTGTTTCCAAAATAAAATTATTCTAGCTGGGATAAATAATGACTCGTGATCTTATGGGATATGGCCCTCATCCAATAGCTAAAGAATGGCCAAATAAAGCTAAGGTTGCTGTTAATTTTGTTATCAATTATGAAGAAGGAGCAGAATTAAGCCCAATAAATGGTGATCACATGGCAGAAGTCTATGGCAGTGACTTTCCTTTTAGTGTCAAGGCCCCGGGAACACGCAACTACAGTATCGAGTCGTTCTACGAATATGGAAGCCGTGTAGGAGTATGGCGTTTACTTAGACTGTTTGATCACCATAATATCCCTCTTACTTTCTTTGTTTGCGGTTATGCCTTAATTCTGAATCCTTTTTTTTCTAATTATTTGGCCAACTCTAATCACGAAGTAGCCGGTCATGGATGGCGTTGGATAGATTACTCCAAAGAAACCAAAGTAACCGAAAAAAAACATATAGAACGCTGCGTTAAAACTTTAGAGGAATTAACTGGCCAAAGACCTTTAGGCTGGTATACTGGCAGACGAAGTGAACATACTCGCGATTTATTACTAGAAATTGGGGGATTTATCTATGATTCAGATAGCTATGCAGATGAATTACCTTATACAGTAAATAATCATTTAATTATCCCTTATTCATTAGATACTAATGATTTTCGTTTTACTACCTCTCCTGGACTCCACAATACCAATGATTTTTACCTGCAATTAAAAAATAATTTTGACTACCTCTATCAAGAAAATAGAATAACCATTATGACCATAGGACTACATCCCCGCCTCAGCGGAAAACCCAGTCTTTGTATGGCGGTTAAATTATTTCTCGAGTACCTCAAACAATTTCAGGATATTTGGATAACCAGACGTATAGATATAGCTCAATATTGGTTAACGCAAAAAGTGCAGTGACGCCAAGTTAAGATGTATGAACGGTTGGCATCTCTGGAGCTAATGATCGTTCTCCCGGATACCCCATCACCTCACCAAAATGAGTACGATTATTCCATGAACGAATGGCCTCTTTGATCTCTTGTTTTGTGCGTGCAACAAAATTCCACCAAATCAATACTTCCTCTTTAAACGGTTCACCACCGATTAGCAAAACACGCGCTTTTTGTGGTAGTTGAAGAGAGAGCTGGGTTCGTCCACAGCCAAGATAAAGCATGGTATTAGGATCTATGTTTTCTCCTTCAACTTGTATACTATCTGTCAAAGGTAAAACGCCGTATTCAAACTGGACCTGTAAGGGTATGGTAGTGGTTATCTGTTTTTCAGTTTGAAGATGCAATCCAATTAATGGTGAATAAACTTTTGTTGGTGCTTTTACTCCCAAGAGTTCCCCAACCATGACATCTATAGAAAGGCCTTCGATGTTTAAATTAGGAACCTCTGGATAATGAATAAAATTGGGCTCCATATGTCTTACTGAATCAGGTAAGGCAATCCATAATTGTAAGCCATGAAGAAAACCATCAGGAAGAGATTCCTCTGAATGAGAGATTCCATTACCGGCTGTCATTAAATTAACTTGGCCTGGTTGAATAACTTGCAGTGATCCCTGACTGTCTCTATGAAGAAGTTCTCCTTGCAGAGTCCAAGTGAAAGTTTGTAACCCTATATGAGGATGAGGTGCAACCTTAAGTCCATTACTTTCTTTTAAATTGAGTGGACCAAATTGGTCAAGGAAACACCAAGCCCCGATCATACGGCGTTCACGATGAGGTAATGCTCGCTTTATTGTTAATTGCTCACCGAGAAGCGCGGTACGAGTAACCATTTTTTGCAGAACAGGTTTTGCTGAAAAGGAAGGGCAATCTTTGGAATCTGATAATTGAGTTTTAGCTATTAAATCACTCATATTTTTTCCTCGTCCTTAGATTTTATAAGTGTCAGGTAAAATACGGAAAATTTCAAGTGTTTACAAACAGACCGCACACTAAAGTTTCAACCCAATATGCCGACAAAAAAACCAATATACTTAAAACGTAACCGCTCAGGGTGCAATTTTGAACGGTTACCTTAAAACTAGGAGATTAAATCGTGGCCGATTATCATGAACATTCCGATCTAAATTTATTAAAAGAGCTGTTTGCCCTTGCTAAGCCTGAGTCTGATGGGTATCTTGCTCTAAATAAAGCGTTCAATCGAACTGATGGAGCTATTCCTAAAAAGTATCGAGAGTTGATGGCCCTTGCTGTAGCATTAACAACTCAATGCCCTTATTGTCTTGACGTGCATATTGCTGCGGCAAAACGTGCAGGAGCGACTAAAGAAGAAGTTGCCGAAACGTCGCTAATAGCGGCTACATTACGGGCTGGAGCAGCAATCACTCATGGAACGTTGGCATTGAAACTATATGATCGTTCTTAATAGATTTTTTGCATCACTGTGACATGGTCTAGTAAAATTGCTCACGTCACAAAAGTCCCGCTTACTGACGTGCGCGGCTCGGATAAGAAATTATATAATCCGGGCCGCAGTTAAAAATCTGAACTACATTTATAAACCTAGCCGCGACTGTGAAAGAGCATGCAATGATGGAGAGTGGCATTACACTAGACAATAATTAATAATTGTTCATGTAATAACGTTAGAAAGAACTTAAGTTGACGTCATTAGGTGCCCCGAGCTCCAGAAAATTCTTGAGAGCATCAATTCAACACATAAAGCATGAAAGACATACACAATCTACTTTTTCAATGTTAGTATCAATTGAGACTCTATTAAAAATAGCGTCTATTAAATTTATAAGGAGATGTACTATGCAAGGAAAAGTAGATAAAGCTGCACAAAAAAAAGTTGCGCAGGAAAAAGCAGAGCAAGAAAAAGCCGCACTTAAAAAAGCCGCTCAGGAAAAAGCGGAACAAGAAAAAGCGTATAAAATGATCAAAAATGGATTGAAAGATATCAAAAAAGCGCTTCAACATTGCGACAAGGCAGAACATTTTCACTCTATAGTTGCAAGTTATGACAGTATTGACGTGAAAAGATCAGATGTTCAGGAGTATCTCAGAGTAAATCCTAGATCACGCGCTAATTTAATTGAATTAGAAAAAGAAATAGCCAGCTTAATTATAGCAAACAGGCATATTTATGGAGAACGAAAACCAGAACCTGAAGTGCTTACAAGCTTAATAGATAAGAAAATTGTAGTTGAAACGGCTCCTAATGCTACAGAAGGTACTAAATCTAAGGCAGAAACAATCGATAAACCTCAAGTGCCAGTAATCGATAAACCTCAGGTACCAGTAATCGATAAACCTCAGGTATCAGTAATCGATAAACCTCAGGTATCAGTAATCGATAAACCTCAGGTACCAGTAATCGATAAACCTCAGGTATCAGTAATCGATAAACCTCAAGAACCAGTTAATACAACTAACGAAGAAGAACTGCAACAAAAAGCGTCACAATTGCGAGCTGAAAGAGAAACGCAATTGACTGAATTCTCTATGTATCTTAAGCAATTAGCAGCAAAACCAGACCGCTACCTATTCGCGCTCGCTCTTCATCTTCT
>DAIAOV010000017.1 GCA_027437055.1 Legionella sp.
GGGTTAGTAGTGATTCGGTAATAGCCATATGCTAATTATGCCTACCTTTTAAAGATACAAGCCCGGTTGCTTGCAACCGTGGCTATCTCTGATTTATTACATTCGGCTCAGATCAACGGTTTAGGTAAGTCATTGAGTTTGTTCCAAAGTAACGTAAGTGACGGCGCTGAGCTTAGAATTAAAGGAAGGGTCGACAGTGAGATTTCTTCTATGCCTAAACTAGCCTTTAAGGTATCGATAATAACTCGGATGTCATAGGTTGGCTCATAAACTGGGATCATTGGCTTTTGTAAGCCCGTTAATCCCCATACTGCCATGAGTGCTGTACGGACTGATGTTTCTACTGTGAAGACAACATCGAGTGGTAACTCAACAAATTGCCCTATAAATGCTAAATTCACACAGCCATCGGGGATAACTCTGGGTCTATCGCTAATTTTTCGTGGCATGAATTGAGAAGTTACATAGGGCATCATCGCAGTGGAAACCGTGGCGTGCGCTAATGTTCTTTTGATTTGTTCCTCGTTACAACCGCAATGATGAAGTAGTTCAATAAACAGTTCTGTTCCACTGCATTCTTTCATCGGTTTTTTTATGAAATCTCCGGGAGTGTCAGTACATTGACCGTAGGCGAAAAAGACATTGGTATCTTCCGGCTGGTTGGGGAAGTATTTGTTGTACAAAACAAAAGCCAATTTCCAACTGGAATCAATGATGGTTATTGCTCCGCCTGTACCGGCGGCATTTCCAGTTTTGGTCTCTATAAAATCAAAAAATGTGCGATCGCCTCTTATTGTCGGGAAAAAGCTAATAAAATTAGTTTTATCAATATTAGATAAAAACGCAGAGGGATTGCCAAATTTTTTATCTTTAGCGGCAAGCTTTTCCCATAAAGTGAAGCATCCTCTATTTTCTGTATCTCTATTCAGCGGAGCTACCGAGTTGGAGTTGCCCATCATTGCATTTTGCGTGAGAGAGCCATTGGTAAAGAAAACAAAATCGTTTTTGTTGAGCTCGATTCGTCGCTCCCCATCGAGATCTTTGATCTCTAATCCTGTTACTACCGTCTCGCCGGAGTGTTCAGCGATTTCAATATCAGTTACTGTCGTATTCGTTTTAAAATCTACCCCAAGAGAGCATAGCCAGACGTGCATCGGTTTAATAATGGAGTCATATTCATTATATTCAGTATGCAAGATATTTGATAAGCGGGTAACACAGCTGGTGTACATCATAAATCGAGACAGGTATCTTCTCACCTCGATTAAGGAATGGTATGGTCTGAACGCTAGCATAGTACTCCAACAATACCAGAATACTGACTTGGTAAAGTCAGAACTAAACCAGTCCTCAGCTGATAGGTCTTCCAGTTCTTCCTCAGGGGTTAGGAGGAGTTCGGCCATTCGTTTAGTATCATGCACGGACATGAGCGGACCTGAATAATCATAGAGTTGTCCTTGCTTGTGCATCAGACGAAATTTCGAATTAATAGGTTCACGCACATTGGCATAGTAGGTTTCGTCGAGAACCGTCATACCCGGAGTCTGAATAGACGGAATTTTGCTACAAATATACCAGAGGCATTCCATTCTGGCTTCAAGCTCACGTTCTCCTCTGCTAGTGTATCCAGCGATAGAGTTTCCCGCTGCATCCATAGAGCCGCCCAATATAGGGAGAGAATCATAAATGGTGATGTTAGCCGGGGGCATATGGGCATCAGTAACTAAGGATATGGCCGCAGAAAGACCTGCTAAACCGCCGCCGATAATATATGCGTGCTTTTTCTTAATGTCTTTTGGTGGTGGTGCATTAACACGATCATAGTTTCTCATAGCATCCCTTCGAATAAGAATATTATTATGAATTTTAGTGCAAAATTGGCAACTTGCTTGAACCATAAGAATCTATGAGGCTTATGTTGCAATCACGGGCACGTATTTTTCACCATCTGTTCCGCTTATCACCCCGTGAATCTCCGTAGAAAATCCTGGTAATGCTTGACCAATGTCATCCAACATGAGGAGATAATCCAAGATAGACTGGCTGGCATCGGTAATTTGTTCACCTGGCATGATTAATGGGATTCCAGGAGGATAGGGTAAGATCATTGCCGCGCATATTTCTCCTTTTAATTGCGCCAAAGGAACGAGTTTAATCTCTTTTTTGATTAGTTTTTGGTAGGCGCGATGAGGTGTCATGATTACCTTAGGCAGTGTGTCAAAAGCGTGATACATCATATTAGGAAGGTTGTGTTTTTTAATTAATTCATGCATCTTTTGGGTTAAGGTTTGAATGGACATATGCTCGTAAAACTCGGGATGCTCCTGGTAAAGTTGAGGCAGTAATATCTTGACGGAAACATTCTCATCATAAAGCTGCTTAAATTTATTTAAGGCGGCTAATAACGCCATGGACTTGGCACGAGTAATCCCCAAACTAAATAAGAAAAGCATGGAATAAGGACCTGTTTTTTCAACAATAATCCCATGAGACTCAAGAAATTTTTCTACAATGTTGGCAGGTATACCCCAATTATCTAATACATCGATTGTAATTCCTGGCAGAATGATGGTTACTTTGATGGGATCTAAAAATAAATAATCATCACTAACGTGATGAAAACCATGCCACGTTTCATCCGACTTTAAGGGAAAACACGCAACCTTTTTTCCTGTAGCAGGCTGCCAAACATCAAAATACCAATCGGTACTTTGCTTTTTTAGTCGCCTTATTTCGGTACGAAAATCCAAAGCCAGTCCAATCGATTCATTGATTAGGTAATAACCCTGGTTACCAGCCATCATCGCTGCAGATACTTCACAACTGGCAATGATAGGATAAAAAGGGGATGTACTGGTATGCATCATATAATTTGCATTAAGGATTTCCTCATTAAAACTCCCTTTGACATGGATCATTGATGATTGGCTAAAGGCCGCCAATAACTTATGTGTCGATTGTGTTTCGAAAATTGTTTGATCTTTTTGAGGTGTTAATGATAAACCAAATTTCTTGGCATAAATAGGATGAAATTTGGTATAAGGTATCCACGCGCTGTCAAAATGCAAGTGAGGTACTTTGAGTTGCTGTTGAATCTTTTCAACTTGATACAAGATGCCATCATAAGTTGAATTGGTGATCACGGCATAAACCGGCCAAGTTGTTGCATCCGGATGTTCGGCAATTTTATCTTTTATTGCAGTTTCTGTGTATTCCGATTCGGGAATACCCCCGAGAATGCCATAAGTATTACGCATTGGTTTTAAATAAATGGGAATAACATCGACCATCATTAAAAACTGAGCAATTGATTTATGGCAGTTACGATCAATAATGACAGTATCTCCTGATGTTGCTGCATACATGCCTACTATTTTATTGGACGTTGATGTACCATTGGTTACTATCAACGAGCGATCGCTACCAAATACACGTGCAATAAATTCTTCTGCTTCTCCTTGCGGTCCTGAGTGATTCAATAGACTGCCTAACTCTTCGATAGAAACTGATAAATCAGCATAAAAAATATTTTTACCAAAAAAATCATAAAAGGTGGCACCTATAGGGGTCCTCTGAAAAGCGGTACCCCCTAAATGTCCTGGTGTACAAAAGGAGTAATTCAATTCATCAAGATAATGCATTAATGCTTTAGTAAAAGGAGGTAAAATGGCTTGCCTGTATTTTTCTATGGCAAGCAAGATACGTTTAAAACTTTCTTTAAGTAAATTAGCATCATACTGCAAAAAATCTAAAGTCAGATCAAAGTCTTTGAGTTCGATATCCACCGAGGCATGTTTATTGGCAATAGCAAAGATAGGTAATAATTTGTTGTGGTCCGCAAAATGATGGAGCTCACTAAAGCCAAAATCATCCCAATCATACAATACTGCGACAATACGTGGATTTAAGCTGCTGACCTCATAAGCATCCTTCAACGAGGTACACACCGTAAGCTCGTAGTCATTTTGGACTAAACAGTCTTCAAGTAAGCTAACAAAATGTTTTTTATAATCTTGAATTTTTTTTGCATAAACAATCAGTATGTTATTCATTACCACAACCATCCTTGGGAGCTGTTTCTCTATAAGTATGACTTTTTTATTTTAATCCTGCTATAGATTCATAAGAAACTGCAAATCATCTTCAGATAATTCTTCTTCATCCAAATCATACATATGTTCTATTGAAGCTGTGTCCGCTTTAGACACCAACTTATCAACATTTTCCTCTAATTGTTGTGTCGCCTGTTGTAGGATCCTTTGCCCCTCACTTAATTCTTGAACGCTTTGCTGCATTTTGTCTCTCTTTTCAATTTGTTGTTCCAATAGCTTGGAATTACTCTTCAATTTTTTTTCTTCTGATTTTAGAGAGTACATTTCAATAACTGACTTTCCGCGTTGGATAGCTTCGTTGTCGTAGTTATCACAAGCTTTCTGTGCGCTTTCAATGGTGTTTTTTGGTACAAAAAATAAAAAAAAGCTCTTTAATAGACCTGGGTTTTCATCCGCGATAAAGCGGCTCCAAATTCCAGGCTGTTCGGGCATAGGCGTTTTTATGTGAGCTTGTATTGAATGGATTCTTGCAGAATTAGCTTTCCTTCTCTCCTCTATTCTAATCTTTTGGTCGTTCAGATTATCTTGTTCCAGTACATCTAATTTCTTTTTTATTTTTTCTGCATCCTCAGAAATTTTAGGTAATGATGTTTTCAATTCATTGATAATATCTAAAAAATCCTTTTCGGTGAGTGTTTCAAAAATAGTATCTCTGTGTACTTTATCCAATTTATTAAAAACTCTTGGGCAATAGCGGCTAACAGCTTCTTCGTCTAGTTTTTGAATGTGCTCAAGTGCTTCTTTAATGCCGTTTGCTGCTTTGGGGGTGTTTTTAGCTGCTAGGTAGATATTACTCATGGCAATCTCTCTTATCCTAATTTAGGCATAAAATTGTTCTTCACTTCCATTGTAATACGCCAATTCTTAAGGATTTATGACGCCAGCTTAAACCGCGCGATCTGAGTCGCCCGTCAGCAAGCGGATAAACGAAGCCAACATTCATTTCCTAATGGCTGCGGCTCGGATTGTTCTGGAGATTATTGAGATGTTACGTTATAAAAGATTATGTTGACACCATTGTATGAACGCTTACCATTTAACCAGGCCTAGGCCCATAGGAGTCAGTAGGATTCATGATTGGACTGAAGACGTTTAAAACCCAGGCAATAGCAATCATACTAACGGCAACAACGGCAAAGAAGTAATCAGGCAGTTTGGATTGATGAGTATGCATATCACATAAATCATCATAGATACTAACCATAGTTGCGTAGACATCTTTACCCTGTTGCAGGATTTCGTTATATTCTTCCTCTTCTAGGGCTATCTCATCAACGTGTTTCATCATATCACCATAGACCTCTAGCGATGAGCCACGCCCTTTGAGTAACAACTCCCCTGCTGATGAAAAATCATATTGCTTGGTTGATATTTGATAATCAGTTAGACGGTTACTAGGTTCAATGTATTTTTTTCGAATAATAGTTCCGCCGTGCATAAAACCAGCAACGTGCGTTAGAAAATGCGTCAACAGAGATTTTGGCGGTAATTGCTTTATTTCTTCAAGATATTTTTTAGTGGCAGGAGCTATCTCACTGTCATCAATCTGCTCAGGGCTAACACCTAACTGTATTAAATCAGCTTGCATTCCAGGAGTACGCCACAGCTCTTCAAGATAAGATAAAGTAAAAAAAGCACTAATTGAAGTTTTATCTGTTGTATTCTGTAACTGAGTCTCTATAGCCTTGATAATCACAAAATGTTGGATCAAACGAGCAACGTATAAATCTTTTGGGATTTTTGTATCCTTGAACAGATATCCTGTTTTAAAGCGATGAAACTCTGCTTGTTCATGTTCCTCAGTACGTTTACCTGGCATTCCATTTTTGTATGTGGCGGCTAATAGGGCTTTGCTAAAAAACATAAGGTATACTCCTTACATAGAGAAAACACCAATAATGCATGAGTGGCATCATTATGAATATATTAGTGTTTCATGGGAATTAATAATGGTGCCCAATAATAAGTCAACTTTGTTTACTTGGCAATTATAAGTTACAACAGACTATGATACGTACTCCTATTCCATGTAATAATAGGATTCTTTAGGAACTCACTGTATCAAGTGAAGTGGTGATAAAAGGATAAGTAATTTGATGCGAAGCAAAAGTATTTATAGCGGTATTTTTCTAATTAGCCTGTCTATTTTGATGGTGGAAATTACCTTAACCAAAATATTTTCAGTGACCCTTTGGTACCATTTTTCTTATTTTGCCGTGTCAGTTGCTCTGTTTGGTGTGGGCTTTGGCGGATTGTTGGTCTATCACTTACAGGAGCGCTTTAAAAATTTGGTGCGCGACAATTTATATTTTCTAAGTATGGCGCAAGCACTGAGTATTATTTTGGCTTTAAAGGTAGCGCTTGCATATGGGCTACCCAATTTCTTAGATACTTCCAATATAATTACTTTTATATTGTTTTACTTATCATGTACAGCCCCTTTTATTCTGGGCAGCATGATCTTATCCGTCTTATTTCTAAATTGGCCCAATCGGGCAGGAATGATTTATGGCGCTGATTTGTTAGGAGCTGCTGCTGGATGTATTGCTTGTGTTGTTGCCATCAGTTACTTAACTGCACCACAGGTGATTTTAATTGCTAGTCTAGCATCGACTGTTGCAGCCTCCTTATTTAGTTTGCCACGAGTTAAAATAGCTCCCTTTCTATTCTTGTTAATTACTGTAAGTTTATTGCTCCTGAGTGATTCACTTTTTAAAGTAAACCAACCTAAAAATTTCTATAGTGAAGACAAAACCGTTCTTTTTCAAAAATGGTCACCACTCTCCAGAATTACCGTATATCCTCAATATCTGTACGGTGAAGCCAATGATACTAGTCCTTTTGGCTGGGGGTTGAGTGACACGTTTAAAATGACTCATCCCTATAAAACGCTATGGCTTGAACAGGATGCAAGCGCAGGTACACCTATTGTTTCCTTTGACGGTGATTATTCTAAAGTTGATTTTTTAAAGTATGATATCACCGCGCTGCCTTATTATTTAAAGCGAAATGCAAAAGTATTTATTTTAGGCGTTGGAGGAGGGCGTGATGTATTAACCGCCTTGCTTTTTAATAATAAACATATCACTGGTGTTGATATTCATCCGGTCATTGTGGATTTAATCAAAAATAAATATGCCCAATTTACGGGTAATATTTATAACAATAAATACGTGAATATTGTGGTATCTGAAGGGCGAAGTTTTCTCACTAAAAGTCACTCTTATTTTGACATAATACAAATTCCTTTAATCGATAGCTGGGCAGCTACTGTTGCTGGAGCATTCGCGATGACGGAAAACAGCTTATATACCAAGGAAGCCTTTTTAAATTACTTAAATCATCTATCACCTTCAGGTATTTTAAGCGTGTCTCGTTTTTATTTCACCCCTGATAATCAAACAATTAAAATAGTTATTCTTGCTCGGCTTGCCCTTGAACAAATAGGAATTAACTATGTAGGAAATAATATTGTTGTTGTAAAAAATAAAAATACGGCGAAAAGAAGATACACTGCAGCGACCGTTTTGGTAAAACGTGAGCCATTCACCGAAGATGAATTAATACAGATTCAACAATTGGCGGACAAATTAGATTTTGGCATTGTTTATCTTCCACAGAGCACACACAATGAAGCTTTATTTGAAAGCGCTTTGACAACTAATAACTTAACTCAATTGCTTGACAACTATTATTATGATATTCGTCCGAACACTGATAATAGGCCATTTTTCTTTCAAATGTTCTATTTTTCAAAGATTATGGACATCCTAAATGAGAAAGAATTGACAGGACAAGTATTTAATTTTTATGGTGTTTTTGTTCTGTGCTTTCTTTTGATTATTTCTGTTCTTTTAGTCCTTTTATTTTATATAGTGCCCATACTCCTTTCCAAAAATAAAGGGCAGTTATCCCTTTCCTGGGGAGCTTATTTTATTTTATTGGGACTAGGTTTTATGTTTATTGAAATACCGTTCATACAACAAGGGGCGGTTTATTTAACTAGTCCTGTTTATGGTCTGTCCATTAGCTTATGTGGATTATTACTTTTTGGTGGTCTAGGCAGTATCACGATCGGACGTTATGAACATTCTAGTCTCAAATATGTATTGTCTATTTGCCTTGTTCTTGTTGTCTTGATTGCAGCATTACTCGCTTGTTACTTTAATTGGTTCTTGCATTACACTGAAGAGCAGCCCTGGTTTTTAAGAGTATTATTATTTACGTTAATCTTATCGCCTACTGCTTTTTGTATGGGAGTGGCGCTGCCTGCCGGACTTCGTCTTGCCAAGGATAGATTTGCAGATAATATACCTTGGTTCTGGGCATTAAATGGAGCTGCTTCCGTTTTAGGTTCCATTATTGCCATGGCTATATCCATGATCTTTGGATATAACATTGCATTGCTTCTAGGTTCTTTATCGTATTTGCTCGCTATTTTACTAGGCAGGGGTAAATTATTTCGTGATCTTGCTACGGTCTCTTGAGCACATCTGTGTGGATGCCCGATTTATGCTTTTATACTAACGATTGGATAGACCTCAATATTAATTCTCTACACAATACAACAAGGATTAGAATGCCCAAAATAGCGTATCGATTAATATAAAAAAGGATTCCGTGTCCTTGTTTTTCATCAGGAGTTTCTTGGTTAATCCAACGCTTGACAGCAACACAGACTGGCAAATACAAGAGAATAATAATTTCACCAAATATTCGGGCTTCGGGAAAATTGCCTATTAACAGTAAACCTAAAAAATAAAATAAGGCAAGATAACGAATGGGTTTGTATTGTTTAGGAATATAATCATAAAAGGCAAACCAAAATAATGGTAATCCTGCTAGACAGTACATAAATAAAAAAATGTGTTGCATATCTAACAACCAATAGAGATTGATTTCGAAATAAGTATATTGGGACGATTGGTAATACCATTCTACAAGACCACCTGGTAAATGCCGTGTCCAAAATAGTACTAAACCTCTCGCGATCAAATAAACCAGTAGCGCCCACGAAAAAGGTTTTAATACATGTTTGAGTTGTGACCTATGCATCAAGGGGATAAGAAGCACTAATAAAATACTACTTTCCCTATTCAAGGTGGCAAATGCAATTAAAATGAGGAAGAGCGGCCACTGAGAACGTAAACAAAGCCAAAAGCCTGCCGCCATAAAAAAGAGGGTGGCGCTGTCATAAGGATAGTAATAAGGGGCCGGATAGTTTTTTAAAAGTCCGTAGTTAATGGCCGTTTCTAAGGGTAATAGCAACAAAAAAAGCCAACTGAGCACTGTAGCGCAGCGCGGAGAAAATTCGTGCTGCATTAATTGTTTCATCATGACAAATAATAAGCTAACAAAAAGAAGTTCGATAATAAAAAACGAGTTGGGAATATCTAATGGAATAAAAGCCTGCATGCCGTGAACTATGGCTGGCACTAAAAGCCTTTGAGCGAAAGGGAGTCTTGCTGAGAAATCAACTAATTGCTCTAAATCTACACCCGTGTAAATAGCGGTTAATTTAAGATGCATATAGACATAGCTAAATAGCAATACACACGTTAAGAAAGAGGTTTTATAACGGAATAAATCCTGATTCATTGTCTATTCCTTTAATAGCAGTAACGTAGGTCGAACACATTGCCCGACATTGAGCCTCAAAATGACACAAGCTGCCTCGGTCACGTATATGTTTACGCAAGGCCTATAGGTTGGGTCATGAGCCATAGCCGTCAAGTTATGGATCTAACGTGGTAAATCCTCTTGGCCCTTTCCTCCAAGGCGGAGAGGGGATTTCATGCTCCAGTCCAACTCAATTGGTACTAAAAGGCCCCTCGCTCGCGTGCGGGCGAGGGTACATTTTAAACATTTTAAGCTCTTGATGTTGAGGTAAGATTAGATATTTTAGTTTGACGACGAGGTTTGATCAACAAAATCGACATACTCTCTCCTGGGCGGGGACTGTTGGAGTGTGAGAGACAATATTGTCTTTATGGGCAAATAAATGAACAACTTTAGCTTCCACCGTATGTGATTCTGAGGTCGGATCTAAACCCTCCTCTGATTGGGGGCTATGGCCTAGAGCGTCCAAAATTTTTGAAGTCGTATTGCCTGGCGCTTCCTCGGTTTGCAACTCACTTTTTGCCTGTGATGTTGCTGATACCACCTCTTGTTGGGCAAAACGGTATAAATTTGCTAAAACAATAGTTGACTCAAGCACCATCAATGCAACTCCTAGAGCAGGATTAAGTGCAAAACCTAGGGCAACAAATAATCCTGCGGCGACTAAAGTAACTAGCGAATTATAGGTTAAACTCACGAATAAGTTTTGGAAGATATTACTTTTCGTTTTTTCTGCTACATCAAATGCGGTTGCAATAGGAAATAATGATAGAACAACTATACCTGCATGTTGCTCGGTAATATCATCCCCAATATTTGATCTTACGGCAACACCTACATCTGCATAGGCGATCGCGGTAACATCATTGGCTGCGTCACCGACCATGGCTACTTTACGTCCTTCGCGTCTTAGTTGCTCAATATAACTTGTTTTGGATACCTCGCCTTTTTTGGTAACTGCTCCTACCGTGTTAGCACAAATATTTTTTGTAGGAATACCTAATAAAATGGCGTATTTTTCTGCCGTTGCTCGATCTGCGCCAGTACAAAGATGGACCTCTTTGCCTTGGCGCTTTAATTGCTCAATTGTTGCTTTGGCATCTTTGCGCACCGGATCGAACAATGTTATTTGTCCTATAACGGATGAGCCATGCACAATATAAACAGAGCCATTTTCAGGATTATCATAAGGCTCCTTGATTGTCACTCCATTGGCCTGCAGCATATCTTTATTGCCTACCATGAAGCGCTCATTATTGATCAATGCTTTTATTCCAGAGTGATGACTTTTATCAATGGCCGTTATTTCTAAAGGTTCGTTGGCCACAATACCTTGCATTTCAACATGGGATTTTATAATTTTGGCTACTGGATGATCTGATTCACCTTCTAATAATGCGATATGAGGCAAGAACTTTTTATCTTCTTCTGCAATATGCAACGCATTTACTTCAAGTTGCCCTTGCGTGAGTGTGCCATTTAAATCAAAGACAATGGTATCAACATCAGCCGCTGCTTGTAGCGCTTTCCCATTTTTAAAATGAACTCCCTCTTCAGACGCTTTTTTCATGCCAATCTTGACTGCTGTTGGGGTAATCAAACTGAGTGCGCAAGGGCAGGCGCTAACAAGAACAGAAACAACGCATTGAATAGCCAAGGCGGGAGTAAAGACTACACCGATAACAATTCCTGATATTAGTGCTATGGTGAGTAAACCAGGAATAAAATGGTCCAATACAGTGTTTGCAAAAACTTCAACAGGTGCTTTTTCTTTATTTGCTTGACTAATATTTTGGGCAATCAATGAGAGATAAGAATTTTGATAGGTTTTGGTTACACGCATTTCCAGGGAGGGAACATGATCGGCTAAGCGCATGCCTGCTTTCACGGTATCACCAGGTTTCAACTCCTTAAGATAAGGTGAGCCATCAACTCGTGTAGTATAAACAAGAGCTTTTTGGGTTAATACCCCATCAACAGGAATAACATTTCCTTTTTTAACGATAATAATATCATTAGGAATTAATGTTTGGGACAAAACTTTTTTACTCGGATTGCCCTTTAAATGGACTAATTCGGGCACACAATCGCGTACATCTAAGTTATTATTAATTTCATCGACTAAGGTATGTTCAATTCCTTCGCCTAAATGCCAAAAACCTAAGACTAAAGGGGCGGCCTCAAACATCATGGGTAATCCGGGAACAAACAAGCTGACTAGAGATACTGTAACAATGGTTAATGTACTAATTGCATAGAGCGTTGAGGTATTCCATTTATCTTTTAATAAGGCATTCCAAGCGGATAAGTAAACATTATATCCCAAATAGAATGTCATTAAAGTAGTAAGTCCTGTGATGATATAATAAGCAATAACAGGAATATTAAAGCTGGCAATAGAGAGGACGAGCAAACCTACGCCCCAAACCAAGCCTAAGGCTGCTTTAAGCCAATGATTCTCATGGGAGTGTTCATCATGAGAATGATGAGAGTCTTCATCGTGATGATGCTTTTCATGGGAGTGCTTTTCATGGGAGTGCTTTTCATGAGAATGCTTTTCATGAGAATGCTTTTCATGAGAATGTTTTTTCTTTTTCTTATGTTTTAATGTTTGGTTAGTATGTAATTGATGGGAACTATGGTCATGCCCTACATGCTCCATTTCTTCTTCAACTTCAACGCACAGTGTTTCCATCTCCATCATTTCATCTATAGTAATTCCTTCTGCTAACAAGAGCTGAGTGACTTTTTTTTGCACGGCAGCAGCATCATTGGAATAAGACAATAGACTAATGCTTTTATGGGGGCTGGTTAAATCACTTGCTACCCTTATGAGTTCTAGCTCTTTTATTTCATGTAAAATATGCTCAAACCTTACCTTAGTTTGCTTAGGCTCGAGAAGCTGAGCATCATCTAAAAGGTGGAAGCGATAATTATAATAATGCATTACTTTCCTCCATCATATTAAGTTTTTATAAGTATGTTTGGCCCATGTCTTATAGCCATCAGGTCACTACTTAAGTGAAAGTGTTACATTGTAACATTTCAATGATAAAGAACAAGACGTATTTGATAATTTTTAAACCGTAAGGATGTTTTGTTAAATAATTAACGTAAAATAATGATTGTGGTACAATATGGAATAATTGAGCTATTAAACTAAAAAAAGATCAATGAAACACAATTTATTGGATAAAGCCTATAAGCATTGCATGCGTCATGGCTATAGATTTACCGAACCAAGAGAACGTGTTCTCAAAATATTAGTGGAGGAACGAAAGCCTCTAGGGGCTTACGATATACTGCAAAAACTATCTATGGAAGTTGACAATCCTAAGCCACCTACTGTTTACCGTGCCATTCAGTTTTGGCATCAAGAAGGATTTATCCATTGTATTGACAGTCTAAAGTCCTACGTTGCTTGTTTGCATGGACATCATGTAGGACAAGCTCAATTTCTCATTTGCAGTCGTTGTGATTTTGTTAAAGAATTAGAATGCGTTCTTGATTTTACTTCGGTAACCGAATCAGCTGCTGCTATTCAATTTTCGATTATAAATTGCACCGTAGAAGTCAAAGGATTATGTGCTAAGTGTAATTTATCTAATCTAGAAAATTAATCTCCAGAAGTCTAATCAAGAAATGGATATTGATAAGAGGAATTAATTACTCGTTTGTTTTCAGTTACTGCATTATTTTAATGCTAAGACGCACATAAGCCTGGACTATCTGCCCCTTCTCCATTAAGTTAAGGGGCATAAAGGCTCTTATATAACTTAAAAGGACATTGATTATGAGAGATAATACGGCGTTAGTTTCTGGGTTTGCTCGTTCTTTTGTATCTGGTGAACCGATTGCAGATGCAACAATAACGGTGCTCGAAAATGACAAATTGACATTTCAGACTGATTCTTCTGGGAAATTTGGTCCTTTCGAATGGAGTATTGGTCAGCCAATTACGTTGGTCCTCGAAAAACATGGCTCATTATGGTCTGGATATAAGACGACACAAACTGCGACGGTAATTGTCCCTCCGGAAGGGATAAATGATAAGAATTTTTTAAAAAATATCTCATTCCAGGTACCTTCAAATCTAGCTTATCAAATTCTTTCTTGGGCGATGGGGATAACGGAAGATCCTGATGCGTGTCAAATTGCCACGACCATTACTCCTCCTAATACGACTATGGATGATATTCCTCAAGGGGTAGCTGGAGTTAAAGTGACTTTATCTCCGAATATCAATACAAAGCCATTTTATTTTGGCATTTTTCCATTGATCGATAAAACGAATCCATGGGTCAGGAGTCTAGAAGCTACTTCATTGGATGGGGGTGTTGTATTTAGCAATATTCCACCAGGAGAGTATACAATGGAGGCTCAGAAAGAGGGGGCTGTATTTTCCAAGGTGACATTCAAAGCACGTAAGGGAGTGCTCGTGAATGCTAGTCCACCACAAGGACCGATTATGCTAGAAGAGCCTAAAGCACAAAGCATAGAAAAAAAGCCTAACCACTTTAATTTTTTTAAACCTGCAGTAGCTATTGGGGTAGCTGCAGTGAGTACTTATATTGTTGCAAACGCATTAAAAAACTCTTATTAATCGTCTGGCATCAGTCGATTAATTTACTCTATCTACAGCATCACATAGACTGTTGTATGCTAGAACGATGATCTTCCTCTAGTTCAGCATTAGCTTGAGGCTCAACGACTTCTTTTTTAAGATCTTTTCAATGAGTCTCTTATATCTTGAATTCGATCCATAGACGTTTTATTCCCTTCCTTAAGAGAAGATACATTGCTGAATGCATCTTTAACTGCTTGTACCATTCTTCTAAGAGCACCCATTATTCCTCTGGAATTAGATAATTCCTGGGTATTTTCTTTGCTTGTACATTGATTGCATACGTCTATTAATTTATTCTCATCCATACCATCCTTTTGGTGAATATACGCATCCCTGGCATTAATTAAGTTATTACAAATTTGGCGTGCTTCATCAGCTGCCTTAGATTGGCCACAGTTATGTAAATGATTTGCCTTATTCATAAAGCTAGACAAAGATTGATCAAATTTTGCCAGTTTATCTTTTCGTGCTTGTGCCTCGGGACTAAGTAGTTGTGGTTCCCCGATTGCTTCAAGAACTTCTTTATCCGTTATTGCCTGAACAGTCGGGGTAGGTTCTTGGACTTTGTTGATTTCTACCTCATTCTGTACCACTTCTTGTTGTACTTCGGGAATAACTTCCTGCTCAGTGACAATACTTTGCTGTGCTTCTTGCTGAACCTTTTCTTGAGGAACATCTACTACTTCAGTGGCCGTTTCTGTCTGAACCGTTGGTGGAGGCATTTCCGCATCTTTTTGTAGCATTTCTAGTGGTACTTCTGACATAAGCTCTGAGGTTTGCAGCTGCACTTCCACTTCATCTTTTTTACTTGCAGCTATGGCTTCTAATGCCGAATCCCGTGATGATTCTGCTTCAACTAATTGCTCAATGCCACTAGATAACTCGCTTTCTATGGAGTCAAGAAATGTATCTGCTTTTCCCAATTGGGGGCGCTTAGAATCGACGTCCTGCATTGCTTTAACTTTAGCTGATTCAGCGTCTTGTACTCCACTAGGGTTTACAACACCTTCGGTAACCCCCATGCCCCTTAATTTCTCTTGAACTTCACGGGCTCTTTTTTCTTCTTTTATTCTGTTTTCCTCTGCTATTTGTCTGTTTCTCTCCTGAGTTTTTCTTTCCTCCTCTATTCTTCTTTCCTCGGCTAATCTTTTTGCTTCGGCTTCTTCACGTTGTCGGATGTCTTTACTAGTGTCTAATAAAGTAGCGCTTTGAGGGGAGTTGGCGACAAATTTTGCCACCGCGTCTCTAACTTCTCGTTTGTCTTTATTTTTGTGTATTTCATCGATACCTGCCACTTCATCGTCATCAGCGATCGCTGCTCTGCGCTTCATTAAGGGGCTGTCCATCATATGAGAACTGCTTTTTTGGGGTATTTTCTCCACCCCTTCTTTTAGAGCTTTCCTTAAATCATTTACTCCTTCTTGACCTATTACATCAAATAATTGCCGTTGGTTTGCTGTAAGATCCGCATATTCCACATTATCGTGATCACCCATTGCTACGGCTAACTCTATTAATTTGTCAGTCAAATGCTCTTTAATTACTTTTTCTCGTTGATTCTTTTGCGCTTGCTCTCCGCGGATACGAATTTCCTCCATATCCATAGCTCCTCCTCCTGAAGAAGGAGTGGATTTGGTGGGAGCTTCTTGTACCTTGTCATTTTTAGGAGGCACATGGCTCTTTTCTTTCTTAGCAGAAGTTAATCCATCTATAGGCGGAGGTGGCGGTACATACCCCGCAGTTTGAGAAGACGGTGCATTTTTCATCGGAGGCGGCGGTGGTATATTTCCTTTAGGTTGAGGGGAAAGTAGGCCATCCATAGGTGGCGGGGGAGGAATAATTGAATCTAAACCACGAGCATCCGGTATTTTAGCGGTTTCAGTAGATGAACTTTGCTGACGAGCGATTTCTTCCTCGGCCTTACGTTGTTTCTCTTCTTCTTCTTCAAGTTTTCTTTTGGTCTCAATTTTATCTAATTCAGTACCTACTCGAGCCTTTACGTCTTGTAATTTACCTTCCATTGCTCCTTTTTTCTGCTTTAATTGAGTCAGGAGTTCATTTTGACTTTGCAGTGCCTGTTGGTATTGGCCTTCACTGGCCTTTGCTGTTTCAAGTTGTGTAGAAAGCATACCTACTTTTTCTATTAATTCCTTTATTCTTTTTTCTCGTGTTTCGACACCGCTTTCATATCGTTGAATATCTTCTAGTTTTTCTTGTTCAATTTGTTGGGGTGTTTTTTCTGTTTTTTGTGATCTATTGTCTTTTTTTAAATTTTTTGCTCCACCAGATATCTCGCCCATATCCAAGCTAGCGCTTTTGCTTTTTGGGGCTTGGGTTTCGGGTTTTGTCGGCTTTTTCCCGCCAGCTTTTATAGCAGTTACGCCCCCCATTGGCATTGGAGGAGGTGGTGGAATTACGCCCTCCTTTGTTGACATTGGAGGTGGCGGTGGGATTACGCCCCCCTTTGTTGGCATTGGAGGCGGTGGTGGGATTACTCCATCTAACGGAGGATCATCGAGTATTGATTGCACAGTAGGTTTAATTTCACTTACATTATTCTTTATTTCCCTTGTTTTGGCTGACAGTTTCGCTATTTCACTCTTAATACTTTGTTGTAAATTTTCAATCTCGGTTATTGTCGTCTGAATGGCGTTTTTTGTATCTCCGACCTGATTTTTCGACGCTTCAACTTTCTCTATTTGTCCTTTAAGTCTTGCCGCTTCATCGCTTAATAACTTAATCTGTGCACTCAATTCATTTTGTTTGCGCTCTAATTTTTGTATGCGATCATCATGGGACTCTTGACTATTCAAGCCTTTTTTTCCTAATATTTTAACAATATCCTCCTTCTCTTGCTCAGAATTATCACTACTGTCAGTAGTGTCCCAATCATCATCCCAATTATCGTTATCTGGCATAATAGAACCCGCGATTAAAATATTCATTATGTATATATTTTAATCATAGTTGATGAATTGTGAGATGCAAATGACTATCTCCATTTCAGTTGTTGATGTTTGATTCCAATTGGTATAAAATTAGTCAATTTTGCTGAGCGGAACCTTTCTCAACATAGCTACAATACCTAGTTGATAAAAATCCCAGGCCAGTACAGTATTTTCGGAGACATATCACTATGGGTAAACCAAAGATTAAATCAATAAGTAAAGCAGAAATTATCAATATGCTCGTTATGACGTTTCTAAAGGTTAGGTTTGATGGTCAGAAAGATGCTACTACTCTTGTCAAAAATGTAGATGAAGGTAAAAAACATCCTATTGCAGTTCTTCATGATGCAACAGGATACTATGATCCCTTGCAGGATGCATTGAATGCAACAATAGCAACGATTCCTGGCTATACGGATGGAACGATAGAGATAGCACATAAAGGTGGCAGTGTTATCCCTATTTTTTTTCTGAAATTCAAAGAAGTTAATCTTGTTTTTCGCTTATTGCCTGATGGGCCATACATTAAATCTTATAAAGCATTACAAGAGAAGGCGACAAAAAAACATTTGCCCAAACAATATTTAATTACTGATTTTAGATATAGGAATGCAACTTATCATTTGGAGCTTATCGAGCGTTGTGAAAAGGGAAGCATTGAGGAACAAGCGAAGGAAAACCATTCTGAACTTATCAAGCATAAGCAACGGCTTTTGCTTAAGTATTCGATGAACATTTTGCAAATTTTTATTGATTTTAAGAATGAGGGTTACATTTTTCCTGACATCAAGCCAAGTAATTTTCTCATTACCCACGATGATAAAGCAGATGATGAAGCAGATGATGAGGTCGATGATAAAGTAGTAATATCTGATGTTAAATCAATTTTAGGCATACGTGACAAAGATTCTGTTCGTAAATCGGAGGTGATGAGTTCCACTCTGTATGAGTCTGGAAGTGGATTATTGAGAGCTTCGCAAGGCGGGGCATCTGATTCCGTTCAGGGAGCAATCATATCTATTGATGAGGTTGAATTAAAATCTCGGTATATGGCTGGGGTGACTCTATACGAATTAGCAACAGGTCATCAGATCGCCAACCAGTTGGCAGAAAAGCTAAAAGCAGCCTTTCATTCACGCAATGACGCAAAAAATCATTATGAGAAAATGCAAAAACAAGGTACTGCAGTAGAAATTGCGCAAGCAAAGCAAGAATATGATGAAAGTGATGCTAAATACCTTGAGCTCAGTGCCAAACGCCCTCATGATGACATGACGTTTACGCAGAAGGTGTTTAAAGGCGAGGTTGGCCGCACTTTAAAAACAATCATCCAATCTTTTACGGATAAGGATAGAAAGCATCGCATGACCTTTGAAGATGCTCTTAAGCTCCTTGCAGCACTGCCGGGGGCATCATCTTTACTAAAAGCTAGGAAAAATTCCGCTGGGGAGCCTGTTGCTGCACCTTCTTCTTCTACTGGTGGGGATGAACTTGCAGCTTCATCATCTCCTCGTAATGCGGAAGAAGGAAAAATGAAAAAAAGCGTGGTAGAAGAGAAAAAAAGAAGCATCTTCCGGAGAGGACGAACAGCGAGCTCGTCTACTGTTGTTGGCCCAAAAAAGGATGATGAAATCAAAGAAGCGTTACTGTCAGAGCTTTCTGCTGAACTATCTCCCAGACTATCACCGTCTAAGAAGCAACAACACGTTCATGTCGGGGTAGACAAGGTTGTTGAAGAGGAGTCTTCTAGTCCTAGAGGGAAAAAAGAAAAGGAGCATTCTGAAAAGGAAAAAAGAGGTTTCTTTCGGAAAGAAAGGGCTGCGAGCTCATCTACTGTTAAGAGGGATGAAACCACTGATGCGTTGCTGTCAGAGCTTTCTTCGGAAGTATCATCCAGGACATCACCATCTAAGAAGCAACAACGATTTAATGCTGAGTTAGAGACAGTTGCTGAGGAAGAATCTTCTAGTCTTAGAGTGAAGAAAGAACATTCCGAAGAGAACAAAAGAATACTGTTTAAGAGAGCTAGAGCGGCGAGTTCTTCAGTCGTTGTTGGACACAAGATAAAGAAATCAGAGGAAAGCTCAACGTCAGAAGCGTTACAGAAACATTCAGTATTTCAAGGGGCTCCACCACCTAAAAAATCACCTAAAGTATCCTCATTGCCTCTGTCACCTAGAAAAAATGAGGACACTTTATCTTCTACGGAAGAGGAGGCTAATGCATCGCCGTCAATTGGTGCAAAGGTAACGGGACGAGAGTCTTCGCCTACTTTTTTTAGAGGCCAAAACGCTACTCCTCAATCACCCAAAGGGCCATTGGATGAGTCGAAAGACAAGCAGAAGCATAGTGCAGCACCCTCAGCCTCCATACCATCTTAGTACTCGTAACTGTTTACGTAATGGCGTCAAGTTAAGCTCTTTATAACGTAGGTCGGGCCCTTGGCCCGACCTACGCATTATGCTATAGACGCCATTAACCGTTACAAGCGCCGCTCATAAACTCCAATCAATGGGCTCACGACCTTGCTCTATTAAAAAAGCATTTGCTTTCGAAAAATGTCGACAGCCAAAAAAGCCTTGATGCACGGAAAAAGGTGAGGGATGAGCGGAGGTTAGCACTAGATGTTTTTTGTCATGAATCAACACACTTTTGTTTTTGGCATGAGCTCCCCACAATAAAAAGATTAAGGGATAGTCATGATCATTTAATTTTTTAATGACATTATCGGTAAAAGTAGTCCAGCCTATTTTGGAGTGCGATTGTGGTTTGTTTTGCTCCACGCTAAGTGAGGTGTTGAGTAATAAGACGCCTTGGTTTGCCCATTTTTTTAAGCAACCATGACTAGGAATAGAAAAATTTAAATCATTTTTTAATTCTTGAAAAATGTTTTTCAATGATGGGGGCGGTGTAACGCCTGGCTTTACCGAAAAAGAAAGACCATGGGCTTGCCCTGGACCATGATAGGGATCTTGCCCCAAAATTACCACTTTGACCTGATCATAGGGGGTTTCTTTAAACGCATTGAATATTTCATTTTGAGCAGGATAAATTGTTTTTCCTGCTATTTTTTCTTGTTCAAGGAATTGCAAAATAGACTTGAAATAGGGCTGTTCCTTTTCATCGCCTAAAACATCGGTCCAAGTTACGACGGAATCAGTCATGATATTCTCGTAGTTTACGGTAGGCGGCATAGTAGCACAGCGGTTTAATGAAATCACTTTACTCTATAAGGCAACAGGGGGCTTTTCCAAATCGCCGGAAAAAGTAATAATAGTATAATATCAACTGATCGGTACTGTACTAATCCCGGAACAGGTAATTGTTAGCGCAGTAGTCTGTATGAGCATGTCGCTGATCAGTGACTATAAAAATTATAAATAATAATGAAGAAAGGATTAAGTATTTTATGAAAATCAAATTACTCGCGCAACATATTAATAGCTTAAGGATAAAGAAGAGTTGGCAGTGCGGGTTCTTGAGTATGCTGTTTTCAATGAATTGTTTTGCAGCCAGCAGTGATGCTGATTTGGCCAGAAAAATTAACGCGATTGAGAAAAAGTCAAAGACTGTAATTGGTATCACTGCTATTTATATAGAAAAAAATAAGATAATTGGACATAACAGCAATAAGCGGTTCTTCATGGCAAGTACTATTAAACTGCCAATAGCTTTAGCCTTTTTACATCGTGTCGATGAAAAAAAGGACTCGTTGAATCGCGTTGTTAAGATGGATATGAGGAATTCGGTTCCTGGTTCTGGAGCGTTACATCATTTATTTGAAAAGAAAAAACTTAATATGTCCATGCAACAAATTCTCAAATATATGATGAGAAATAGTGATAACAGTGCAAGTGATACGGTATTGCACGCCGTGAATGGGCCGGAGTATGTAAAACAACGGATGGATGCATTGGGGTTCAAAAATATTTATGTCAATCGTTCTATCCTTGAAATGTTTTTGGATACCAATCATGTGGATCATGCCTATCTAAATAAACCCCAGCCAGTTGATGCATGGCAAAAAACATTTAATAAAGTTCCTCTTGAGCAAAAGAAATTAGCTTGGCAGCGTTTTGAAAATGATACACGGGATACTACTACACCTGAAGATATGGCTAAATTGCTAGTGAAAGTATATAAGCGACAAGCGCTTTCAGAATCAAGCACTAAGCTGTTGATGGGTATTATGGAGCAATGCAGAACTGGTAGAAGTAGAATAAGAGGGCTACTCCCTGGTTATGTAAAAGTAGCCCATAAAACAGGAACATGGGCAATCTATGAAGCCGACTATTTAAGGTATCCAGGTGCCAAAAAATTATATCGTTTTGCCAGCGACGTAGGTATTATTACTTTACCGAATAATAAAGGGCATGTTGCTATTGCGGTCTATGTTAAGTCCCAATCAGCTAGCGATTATCCACGTAGCCGAGCTATTGCTTTGGCCAGTAGAGCGATTTACGATCATTTCATGAAGCAGTAGAAAATAAATGGTGAATGGTTTGTAATAGTTTCAAATAAAAGCAGCCGGATACAAAGAATACGTTATTTTTTATATTGAACTCACGTTAATAATAATATCTCAAGCAAAAGGATGAGCAAATGAAAATTATTATAGTTGGTGGAACGGGGACTATAGGTAAAGCGGTTTCTAAAGAGTTAGCACAACGCCATACAATTATTTCTGTTGGCCATACCAGCGGTGATTTTCAAGTTGATATTAGGGATACTGAGTCCATAGAGGCGCTTTATAAAGCGATTGGTTCTTTTGATGCATTAGTAGCAACAACTGGAGAAGTGCATTTCGGTGCTTTAACCGAGTTTACTGAAGAACAGTATAATGTAGGTCTGGAAAGTAAGTTAATGGGGCAAATTAAATTAGTCCTTGCAGGGCTTCAATACATTAATAAAGGCGGTTCATTTACTCTAACGAGTGGTATTCTTAGTGATGATCCAATCCGCTTTGGCTCTTCTGCGGCTATGGTCAATGGAGCTATTGATTCTTTTGTAACAAGCGCTGCTATTGAAATGCCCGATCGTCTGCGCATCAATGCAGTAAGTCCTACAATTCTGTCAGAGTCTATGGATACTTATGGCCCTTATTTCCGTGGGTTTGAACCAGTCTCAGCGAGTCGAGTTGCCTTAGCTTATAGTAAGAGTGTTGAGGGTGCGCAAACTGGTATGATTTATCGTGTTGAATAAAGACCTTCTCTATTAAGGAATAACAATAAAATGAGAATTAAAGCGGTTTTACTTTTTGTATTTTCATCTTTATTTTCAGGGGTAATTTGCGCTGCCGTTCCAGATGCTCTTCTGTTTCACGAGAAACCCATAGAGCCTTTCTGTTTTTATAACATGGCAGATGAGTCGCTGGTCATTGATCTCAGCAAATGTGGATTAGCGGAAAAAAAATACATAGAAAAAGGTCGTGATTCTGAACTGATAGCAAAAGGGTTTATAGGTTATAGTTGGCAAGATCCTGAATTTCAAGGGGAAGCAGAAGGATACAGCTATTATAAATACTTTAATGCGGGTAAGGATTTGTATTGGCTTTATACGATTAATAGTGAGGGTGGATCTGGGACATTTACTGCCATCCATTTGGTTAAAAGAATGACTCCGACGAGTCTAGAAGTTAAGACTTTATTTAGTGGGGATCGTTGTAATGGTGGGGTACAAGATGTTACTGAAGCCAATAATCAATTAACCTTTAGTGTTAATCTCACCGTTTATGACTTGGTTGCCCTATCAAAAAAATATTCTTCAGCCATTAGGCCCTATGATGATTTAGCGGCATGCGCAGTGTGTTGCATTGCTAAAGCATTTTATGAGGTGGACTCTAAGGCTCAGGCACAACTCAAATATATTGATTTGGATAATGTCAAAAGTGCTGAGGAACTACCGCAACAGGGAACACAACAGTCTTGTTTTAATAAATTATTCCTGACTTATATTGCTTCGGGAAAAACTAAGATTCAACAAAACACGCTCGATGAGTTTGTTGATAAGTTCAGCCAACAGTGTATGCAAAAACAAAACTAACTTTCAGTTTCAATGCCATTTACTTCCGGAACTTGTTACCGTCCTCGCAAAAGCGGGGTGTTTCATTTCATCACTATTAATCTTCTCTTAAGCTCTTAGGTTTATAATTTAGCCAAAAATGCCAAGAACTTGCTATTATTATGAACTTCAAAGAGCGACTGAAATTACTCCTGTTAAAATATCCCTTTATTCATATTGACCAAGTAGGGGAGCTTTCTATTGTAGTGCCATTAACAGGAACTCGTAGAGTTACCGATAATTTTGGCAATAGTGCCGCTAAACCAATCTCTCTCTTCTTATTTGGTGATAATACCTGTAAAGCTGATTTAGAGCGCCGGAAATTTTTTTTTGGCACAGAAGAGAATGGCCATTATGATACTTTTACTTATCAATTTCCCCAATTGATTCAGGAATTGACTGAGCTAAATGCTGATTCTGATCTAACTCCTGATGATAGGAAATTACTGCAAACGTTAATGAGCAATCTTCAGCAATCGCAAGAGAAAGCGATGGTCTTTAGCAGAAATAACCCCGGTCAAGAAGTGATGAAAAATGATTTTCTCTTTGGAGATGAAATTTTTCTAGTCAAAGGAGAGTTCATTGTCAACACGTATCAAGATCCTATAAGAACTTTAGACTTACCTAATATCGCGACTCTTACAAATAGTAAAGTGCAATCTCAGAAAAAACTAATACCTATAGAGTTACGCGGTGAATGTTTAGATGCGTTATCTCAAATTAAAAAACCTCTTCGTGTCGATAAAATAGCATTAATTGATGAATTCATTAAGGCAATGGCAATTGAGGATCTACGATCTCATTTCAATAGCAAGGAACCAGGCAAATCTCCGGCCGTATTATTTGAAAAAATTTATGAAGAAATAAGGAGGAGAGTTAAGCCTTTAGCTAAGCTGGATTTTAGCGTTTTTAAGGTAATGGAATCAAATTGGAACTATTTGGAATATGATGACGATTGGACGAAAGAGGATATAATTAACAATGCTAGGCTCTTATTTAGACAAGCTAACATTGTTACTCTTGAAGAAGAGGGGCAGTTCAAATCGTTTGAGTCTATCTATCAATTATGCATGAATCAATTTGCGGAACAATACCCTGAGAGGGATGACAGCAGACTGTCTCGAGAAACTACCTATCAATTATTCATATTACAAACTTTTCTGTACTTATGTGCGATAGAATTACGCCTTAAAAATAAAGAGTATGCTAAAAGTTTTCTTAAAATTTTTGAAGATAAATGCTCATTAGAAAATATAATCACTAAATTATGTACCAATGAAAAAGCATTTATAAAAATGATGCAGGATGAGTTCCAACTTTCATTAGAAGAATATCATTCAATAGTTGATATAACACATTCTCTTTATGTAGATCACCTAGAAGCCGAGCATTTTGATGAGTTACGATTAGGATGTGCTGCGGATGTAATATCCAATACGCACTATATTATTATGGGCGGTTGCCTCTATTGGAGTACCGTGCCGATAACAGAAACAAGTGCTATCAACAGTCAAAGACAACAAAAACAGGTTTGTGCCTCTCATTTTGAAATTTTTTATGATCGACGGGAGCATTACGTTAAAAATGCTCAGGCATTTGTTTTAATAACGAATTTATTAGAAGAACGTTTTGATGAGAACGTGAAGCAAACAATTTTATTAAATCTTCCTTATTTAACTACAGATCAAAAGAATGAACTGTTATTGGCTATTCTCAAGCACAAGGACTATGAAAAAGTGCAATTTTTGATCGAGCATAGCGCACAAGACTTATATCCTTATGCTTTCCTTAGCGTCATGAAACAAAGGCCGATTGATTTACACTTGATGAATACATTTCTCAGACAAAATGCTAATTATGCGCAATATGTTGAAGGTAGCGATTTGCTATTTGCAGCCCAGCATGGGGCGTTAGAGCTGCTTAAGTTGATTCTTCACTATAGACCGGATTTATTGGAGTACACGGATAATCTGAAACAAACCGCATTACTTGGGGCTTGCATAACACGGCAGGTCGCTGTCGTTGAATATTTAATGGCGGCAGGTGCAAATATTCATGCTAGGACAATGATTCCTGTGGAGTATCAGTACAAAGAGAAATATGCGTCATGGCCAGCAAGAACAGCCAGGCAATGGGTTGAACATTTAGATTCTGACAATGCTGCAAAAATAGTCGCTTTATTTGATAATTACTACGAATTTATGGAGCATAAGTTTCAAGTAGATCCTGAATATAAAAATAATTTTAATGCGGCTCATCTCACTACTGCTATTAATAATGGAGATCTAAAATTAATTGATATCTATATAAAATATTGTCCCGACTTGCTCAGTCAATATAAAGAGGAAGATAAAGCCCGCGCTATAAAACAGTATGCTCAACGAGAACTGCTTGAGCAAGTAACTCCCTGTCACGAGAAATTTAGAATAATACTGAGTATGTTACAAAGGAAAGCAGTAGAACTTGAGCAAGCCAGTTCTGAAGACGATAGGAAAGCAGTAAACTGTATTGATTTATTGAATAAAGAATTAGCTAAAGCTGCAAATAAGTTTTTCTTTCATGAGCTAACACCAGAATCATTGCATGCATTCCAAGGGGAGTGTACAAGGGCTATTAAGAAAGCAACACCTACCTTAGCAGAACATCGTGGTTGGTTTGAGTATTCTAGAGTCATTAGAGTCATTTTAGGGATTGTTGCTACTTTAACTGTGATTCCCGCATTGGTGGTTCTAGTGGCGTCACCAACTAGATATACTGATACCTTCTTTGCTAGTAAAGACTATATTCAAACGGATTCCATCAAAAAATTGAATCAATTTGAAGATGAGTTCACTGTAATGCACAGCGAATTGGCGAATAAACTCTCTTTTGGATAAGCAGCGTTATCTAATTAATAGCATGATAAGCTGCTATCAATTAATGGTAAACATTCACGCGGCATGCTTATTTCTCCCGTTTGCTAGAAAAATAATATATCCAGTGAACGGTCAATGGCGTCAACTTAAGCCTGAGTAGCCTGGTTGCTTGCAACTGGGATTATGCATTGAGCCCCCCCCACCTGGTTGCAAGCAACAGGCTACCATTAGATGACACAGGATTAATTCCTTAAGTTGGCACCATTAAGTGAACTGTTACTACTTAAGGCGTTGTTATGGCATCGGTTTATCAGGGCGGGGAAACCGTTGCCGTTGGTGTAATACTCTCAAGCGTTTTATTTTTTGTATGAAAAAGCGAATGCATGGAGGGTACTATTTTTTGGGGCGTTGGAAAAATACCTATTTTTGCATGAGATTCTAATTGGTCTAATATGTCCGGATTTCTACGGTGTTCTTGGGTTCTTGTCCTAAGTTGTACCAGTAGTTTTTGTAAAAATTCCCGTTCTTCTTTATTTAATAAAGTATCAGAATAGTAAAATTGATGGAGTGTAAAATAGACGTGATCTTCAATATGTTGTCCTAGCTCTGCATTGGGATTGTTACCAGTACGATACAAATAAGTACTGCCATCTCTACGGAATGTTCTACAGACATATTCCATTAGACGATTTTCAACGTCAAGGAAATCAGGAATAGGTGCTAAATCAAAATCACAAGCTAAATTAATCACCATTTGCATGCGTTCAGCCAGTTGAGGATGATTGTTATCGATAGCATGTTGTTTCATTTTATCTAGAATAGGAATATAACGATTCCAAAGTATTTTACGTTCTTTTTTGGTAAAAATACTGCCAAAAAAGAGATGCTCAATATCGTGAAGCCACATAACCAAAGGCCCACAACGAAAGCCATCAGCAGTTTTAGGATTTGATTTCACGTGAAGAGCATAAAGTGCAACAGGATGGAGGCCATGGTAATGCATCTCACGCAAAGTATTTAGGCCTACCGAACCAAAAGTATTAATGCCTAGAATAGGATCTTTGAAAATAGATTTAAAAATATAATTAATAATGCTTGCAGAAGGAATATGATAATAACCATACCCTGATGGTTCTACTTGAGATGTAAAAATAGGAATATTAAATAAGACAATACGAGTTAATTTATCATAGTCAGCGAGCTCATCACTATGGTGTTGATACTGCACTCTTAATAACCATTGAGCCGAAGGTTCTTTTAAAGATAAGGCGTATTTACATATTTTTTTGTAGTCAAGATGAATGCCAATATTTTTTAGTCCGACACAGAGCTCCTGCAGATAGTTTTTCCCCTCCTCGCTCAGCTGATGGTTCTTCACTAGCTTTCTCATCTCAATACTACGCGGCTTCTTTATCTCTTCATCTCCATCTGCTACAGGCTGTTGGTCACTAAACTGCATTAATGCCAACAAATAAACATAAACAGTCATGCCCGTTTGAAATGAAATTGTTTTTTGATTGATCAAATAAAGTAAATATAAATAACATTTAGGATGAGAAAAAATAGCTGCTGATGCATCTCCTTGGTTAATAGCATCAAATAAAGCAGTAACATTCTTGTTATTTTTCTTGATTTTCTTAGTAAGAAAATTAGGAATATATGTATTTTTGCTGATAAAGGAATATAAGGATAATTGGGGTGTCTTGCTAATTAAGGGCATGCGAGCTTTATTTTCCAGTAGAATCGCGCAAAAATATAACATGAAGGTCAAAAAAAATCAATTTAAATCATATTAATAAAAAACAACCTAGTGCCAATTATCAACGAGGCATCGTTCTGTATTGCTTCGCTTTAGTTGCTCGCCATGGAGGAATAGGCTAAATTCATAAAAAGCATAAGTTGACGTTATTAGGTGAACGCTTACAAGGATGAGAAATGAAGCAAATAAGGATGCTATCGATATTAATCTGTTGTATTTTCTTTGCTACTGTAAGCTACAGTAATACCAAAATTGGACTATTGGTAGATGATCCTCCCTTTGTTATCTCCGCGCAGGAAGGGTTGGATATTGACCTGTCTCATATTCTACGTTCCACGACTTATTAGTGCTGTTTTTAAAAATATTATTGTTTATGGTACAATGCTCGTACTATGAAAACTATCTTATCATTATCCTTTTTTATAAGTACCTTAGCCCAGGCTTTTTCCTGTTATGAGCCGCAAGTCATTCATCAGAAACCCATACAATTTGATAAAAAACGTATTGCCCTCACTCAGGAATATCAATTAACGCATTATGGTATTAATTCAGAATCCATTAAGATAAATCCGAAGATGATCGTGTTGCATTGGACCTGCATCCCCGATTTAAATCTTACCTTTCGCACCTTTAATAAATCGACGCTGCCCTCTAATCGCCATGACAAACTACCTGGGGATTTAAATGTCTCAAGTCATTTTCTAGTAGATAGAGATGGAAGCATCTACCAACTTATGCCTGAAAACTGGATGGCGCGACATGCCATTGGCCTAAATCATAATGCCATAGGGATTGAAAACATTGGCGGCATAGATGGGAAAGATGATTTGACTAAGGCTCAAGAAAAAGCCAATGCCTTTTTGGTGTGTTATTTAAAGAAAAAATATCCAGCAATAAAATACGTCATTGGTCATAATGAGTATTTGCACTATAAGAATACTCCTTTATGGTTGGAAAAAGACCCAAATTATCAGACGGATAAGACTGACCCAGGCCCAACATTTGTGAAAAGAGTTAAAAAATTAATTGCTAATTCTTAAACATGCGTAGCCTTGATTACACTGCGCTCTGAATGCTCTTCCCATTTTTGTTCCGTGCCAAAGTCTCCTTGCTGGTCTTGGGTTTTAGACAAAACCGCATCCTGCGATCGGCGCGCACTTCCTTGTGCGCAACGGTCAAAAACCCAATCCCAGTAAGGAGGCTTCGAGAGCCCTATAAAAATGAGAGGATTCCTCAGCACTGCGCTGCATCAAGACTACGTCGGCCTCTTTACGCCTCGCGCTTTATGCGCGGGATCCAGAGCTTTCAAGGCCTTCATGGATACCACTATTTCAAAATCATCCCGCATTTATGGCATTAGATGCTTGGTATTGCCTATCCACATTATGGATAAAATCAACTAATTTTTGTTTGAGTGCCGGTAAGTCCTGAGTGAGCCTGTTATGACGCAGTATAGTCAGTTCAGTAAAATCTCGTTGCGCAGCGATATTGGTACCTCTCATATGACTTACCGCATTACATCCCTGACTCCCTTTTACTAATGCAAATCCTGATGTTGCCACCGTTTCCTCTATGCCTTGCTCCGACCACCAGGATTGATTTAAAGTTAAAACTCTAGTCAGTGTTTCTGCGTTAAATGCTTCAGGAGCATAATAATGTTGCGCTATATGAGCGGGAGCATACAGTTGTGCTCTTCTAACATCCTTGCTCCAAAAGGTCGTTTGCTCCCCCCATTCCCAGGTGCTAAATTGAGTAACAAAAGTTTGCAACGCGGTGAGAATAGAAAAATCATAGTATTGTTCGTTATGATATTCACCATTTAATAGATAGGTTATTTCATGTTGCTCCCAGTATTGTAATTGAGACAATAAATTCTCAGCAATCTGTTTACCTTCTTCATTGAGAGGTAGGCAATCCACAACCATAGGCCCCATAAATTTGACATCCAATGCCCAAAGAATATATTCCCAAATGGTAATGTTCTCAAAAATTCGTTCTGATTTATCGATGATAGTGCCGCGACATAATAATAGGTGAGAGAATCGCACCAGCATTTTTTGAGCCTCTAATTGCTCGCCAGCGACGATACAATCGGCAAGTCGGACTCTTAGGCGTTCTACTTTAGCCAGCCGGTAAAAAGTTCGGCAAGTAAAGGCAAACATATTATGACTGGGCTTGTCCTCTTGTAATTTCTTTCTAATATTATCGCTTAATTCTTCAGCTAATGAATTAAAAGGGGCAAACTGTTTTGTTTCGTCGTGTTTTTCGTTCATGGCTTTAATTTATATTTGATGTTTTAATATGATACAGTGAGAGTTATAACCATTCAATGGAATTTATTTTTTCATATTCTGTAGATAAAGCGATACCTGTGTTGGTAATTTCTTTAACTAGAGGATAAAAGTGATTTTCGCCCAAGTTTACTTTTTAAATCAGACGTGCATCCAGAAGCGTAGTTTATAGTAAATATTGTATAAAATATTATCATGAAGTATAATCTTCTATCGCGACTAGCTGGTCGCAAAGAGATTTCCATTAAATAAGAACGCTATAGTTAAAAAGTACAATATGGATATAAAAAATTACTGTAACAGCTGATCTTACTCATATTGTGGACCATGTAATGAAAAGTAAAATTAATATTCTCCAGGAATTAGATTTATGTTATGAAAAAAATCAATTACCTATTATTGAATCTTCCGTGGAGCCTAATGGCGGTGTTCTTAATGTAGAAAAAGCATTAAGTGATAATCCTGAATGTTGGGAAACAATTAAGATAAGTGCTGCTCAGCAAGAAAAGAAACAGATTATTGTCAATTGCAGTTGGTCGGGTGAATCAGAAGGTTACTATCTCAACAAACAAATAATTAGCAAAGTAGTTGATGATGGATTCACCGTGTATTATCCAACCGAGGATGGATTGCAGCCTATAACAGAAACAACGGATATTGATGCTATTTTGCCTTATGTAATACCTGTTCTTCCTTCGCAAGAAAGCGAAGTAGTAAAAACAATAAATACAAGTCGTGAACGCGTTGATTTTTGGGATGAGTCTCGGTTAAGCCAGTTAAGAGCTAAAATTTTAGAGTCGGCTGATGCTTATTTTTATTTTATAAATTTTCTCTTTTTGAAAGAACCGGAAGTTATTGATGAGGAAATTCAGCTTAAGGAATTGATCAACCATCAATATATAAGTGGTGCTGAATGGGATTTAACTTCTTCTGAGAGTGAACGGACAAGTGAGGATTGGACAAGAAAACAAGAGCAATTTACAAAAAAAATCAAAGAATTACGCGATAAATACCGGCTAGTTCCTCATTTTTTACCGGAAATAAAAGAATCTCAATCCTCTGAAGCGGAACAAGAGTACCTCTATTTAAATTATGTATTAAGTCAACATCCAGACTTATTAAAAAAATTATGGCGTCTACAATTAGACAACAGAAAATTAGATTTAATTGCTTTTCTAAATAAAGCAGAAAATCTGAGAGCACTTTCATTTGGAAATTGTAAATTCCGCATTGCAGAAGACTCTAAGCTTCCTAAAACCTCATTAAAATATTTATGCTTCTACGAAAGCTCATTATCTTTAGATTTGCTATCAACATTATTGAATAGTTCGCCTGAATTACATACTTTAGAACTTCATTCAGCAAGGTTGAAAGACGATTACTTTGTTTTATATAAACAAAGCTTGGCCAATCTAAAAAAGCTTGTTTTAGATGATGTTGTCTTGTCAGTCCAACAGTTAAATGATTTATTGCATGTGGCAAATAATATAAATGAATTAGAACTTGATTTTTATAAAATTATAGATAAAGAGAAATTTCATATTACCCCTAGGGGGCAACTAACGCGCATTACAGTGTGTCATTGTATTTCATCTGACATGTTAAGTAACCTTATTAATGCAGCACCTAATCTTGAAACGTTATTGATCACGAACACGAATATTCTCCACTCCTCTCCCTCTTCGTTAAAGATAAAAGGTAAATTCAATAAACTCACTAATCTTGAAATGACTCGAGTTAGCTTTGATGCCAATCAATTTGTTGAGTTATTACAGTCAGCTCCTTTTTTAGATAAGCTGGTACTTCGTAATTGCACTATTAATAATGTGTTGAATTTAAAACCCAATTCTCTTTCTTTTTTAACAGAGTTTGAGGGCGATTTAACTCTTTTGACTAGTGTGCAATTAAAAAATCTTTGGGACGCGGCTCCTAATTTAAGTAAAATTGCGATCAAAAAACCTGATAATTTTCTTGACCTGCTCTGCAGCTTGCCATCAGATTCCTTACATGCCTTAACTCATATTGATTTCCCTGGACCTAGGCCAACTGTTACTGAATTAACCCAATTATTCAGAGTGGCACCTAATCTGAAAAGAATTCGTTTTATAAAACCAGTCAATGGACAAGAGTTGCATGCAATTAACTTGGCTAGGCAAAGCTACCCCCATGTTGCCATTGATTGGGTTGAGCTGAAGAATTATTCACAGCAATGCAACGCTTATAATTCACCTAGCAGTTATCAATCTCTGGACGGCAAAATTGGTAAGGAAGAGGAACTTCCAACGTTACCTGCTAGAACGTTATTTAAAGCCAAAGGAATAACACAACCATCAATTTCCAATTATCATCTTCATTCTTTATCTTGGGATTCGACTTATGGGATTTTTACGCCTATATATCCTAAAGCTATAAATCTGGATGCAATTGATGAATCATTAAAATTAACCAATCAACAATTAGAAGAAACATTCAACGAGCTAGAAGAGACCTCTGAGCAGGTCTATGGGCAAATGAATTTTTTGAACCCAACCATTAATCAATGGATACAATTACCTGCTTTAAGTACCCGAGACAAATTACTACATTATGCCGTGAATCATCCTGATTATAAATTAAAGAAAGATAAAAGCTCAGGATATTATTTTATTAAGTTTCAAAAAACGATTAAATCGTGTGTTATCAATTACCTTCTGAAACCAGGTTCGGATCATGATGAGACTTTTTATAGTAAAGTCCCAGGAGAAGAGCTGGAATGGATAGCCGCGCTATCATTTACCCGCAACGGGACGTTAGTTGATTCAGACGCTTATCGCAATTTGCTCCAGCTTGATATTCCGGCACGTATCCGTGCTTTAACTGCCTTTTGTCAGTTCAAAAAGACTTCAATATCTGAGGATATCGAGGGTGATACGGTTGATATTCTTAATGGATTGCTTAAAGTTCAAGCGGGTGTATGCAGACACAGAGCCCAATTATTTGTTTCTCTTGCCTGCTCCTTAGGAATTGACGCGACTATAATCGATAACGACGTACATCAATTTGTTAGGGTAAATCATAATGAAAACACGGCTACTATAGATTTAGGCGGCGGTGAGGCAAATATCCTTGATTTACCTATGCCAGCGCTAGTCACGGAAGGAAAAAAAGAAGGGAAGAAAGAGGCGCAGGTAAAAGCAAAAAAGTACGTTCTTCCCTTATCCCCTACCAATAGATTTCAAACATGGAATAGTGTTCCTATTACTGCTGAGAACCCAGCGGATTTAGTTAAACTACTGACTGCTAAGGGTGCGTTTGCCAGACGATGGCTTATTTTTAAGAGACGCGAAGAAATTGAAACATTACATCAAATTTCATTAGCCCACGAAAATACTTTCTTCTCACGAGATCTAGATTCTTTACGTCTAAAAAATATGAGAATCGAGCAAGGTAAAGAACAATGGGTCGATAGCCCCGTGAGTTTATTTTTAAAAGAGGCGGCTTTAAATCCGGAGCAATCTTACACTTGGTTTATTGATTGGACAGATCCCAAGGCACGACATGTAGGGTTAAATAGTATTATTGATAATGATCATCGTAACTTACATGGTCTAGACATCCCACCTAATGTGCATATTGTTGCGGCATCAAATCAAAGCTCTGCGTCTAAAATGGGAGATGATTTTTATTCTCGTTTTGACGCAATAAGTCAAGCTCCCGAGCTTCCTTTATTAAATAGATCAGAAGTGAAATTAAACCAACCAATACAAGAAAACGATGTATTGTTTCCTTATTCTTTGGGTTGGGAATCGATTCTCATCGGGCGACCTATTTTTGATGAAGGCGATTTGGCAGTAGTTCCTGGGGCTCTAATGAAAGCAGCCCAGAAAGGAATTAATCACTTAACGTTACATAATGCACCATTGGATGATCCTAAATTTCGTTTCTTTATCAATGAATTATTAGCAAAAAAACGTTTTTTCTTTAATGGTGAATGGCACATAGTACCTAGCGATTTTCACATTGACTTTGCTATGCCCGATTTAAGCGTTTATCCTGATATCCTAAGGCCAAAAGTAGAACCAGAACAAGTACGTGTCGTGAACCAGACGACTTTGCCCTTGTTTTTTAAACAATACAAAATTACTAGCCAGAAAACATTGAAACCCCTCCCTGGATTTTTGACGTTACATCATTCACTGGAATTAGTGATCACTGATAATTTATCAGAAATCCAGTGGTATAATTTATTGAAGGAAGCCCAATACAACCACTGTGCTTTAACGATTAAAGCAACACCCAAAGTTTTTGTGCCTAAACCATTACTAGATTTAGTGACTCCTATTGCCACGTTAAAATCATCGAACTGGTTGATTTTTTCTGCAGATAAAGACGATGCGGAAGAGCACTGGAAGAGTACAGAGGCACTTACCATTAATGTTGATGAAAAAACGAGTTTTAATAGTTTGTTTTATCATATTTCTTTAAAGAATAGGAAATTTACTGGCCAAGAAACGCCATTGTTAGCAGCTATTAGATCGGGTAGACCTATTGTTCTCAAAGGCCAATTTTCACCCCTCCTGGCCCAGCACTTGCAGTCATTGTTTGTCAATCCGCCTTTTCTATCGATTAATGGAGAGTCTGTTTTTGTAAGTAATATGGTTATTGTTACTGACGATGTAACTCCTTTTAAAGCAATCAATCCTATTATTCATGTATATAACTCTGAAAATGACTTTAGTCGATTAGAGAAGCAATTAGCAAAACGATTAAAGGAGACTTATAAAGAGCTTAAATTGGCACCTTACCATAGTCATTTTTTTAATTTGCCTAAAGATGAGAAGCAGCAAGAACACTGGGTTAACCATTTGATTAAGCGTCTGCAATGGGGTTCGGGAATACTACCTGAGAGCACTGAGCCGACAACTCCTCAAGAGGTATTAGACTACCTAGAGCAATATAATATGGCTTTTCTTATCAGCGAAACTGGTGCTGGTAAAAGTCATTTCGTGCAAAAAATATTGCCTTATCATGCGAAATCAATTGCTAAACCTATTAAGATTTATTATGAGTTAACCTCGATAAAAGAATTCTTAGGGCATAAAGAAACAAGCCAACCTATTTTATCTGTAGATGAGGCTAATTTGTCTCGTGAACATTATTTATTATTGGAAGCTATAGCACGGGGCGATAAAGAAATTTGGTTCGAGGGAGAATGTTATCCATTAAATGGCCATAAAATTATCTTTGCTGGTAATCCCACCCATTATGAGGGTCGTTTTGCGCCTGATTTATTAAAGCGCTTTCCTAATTATTTTCCCTTCGAAGGCGAAAATATAGAAAAAATAATAGCTCCGTTGCTTAGTCACTATGAGCAGGATAAACAATTATTGGTGCTTATAAAACATTATTATGCTAAAGCACAGGAAGCAGGACTGAATATTTCTGCGCGAAATGCTCAAATGATCTGTTTGCGCTTTTTTATTCTAAAAGAATCTCCCGAAACAAAGATGATGTCGGATGATTTTTTAATACGTTATGCTCTATTAAGTGAAATTAAAACACTAACTTTGGATAAAAAACAAAGCCAGGGGTTACGTCAAGACCTCAAACAGACAACGACTTGGAAAGAAGATAAAAAGCGCATAAAAACAATGACATTACAGTCGTTGCCACAAACAGATAATAAACAATACGTCTGGACTTCCTCGCGAGTGAGTGCCGTATTCACCATGGATATTCTAATGAAGCTTAGAGAAAAGAAAATAAAAGGTGAGTTGACGCAAGAACTTGGGATTAATGGGATGATTCTTGAGAGCGATCCAGGCCATGGTAAAAGCCAATTGATTTTTTCATTATTACAAGCCAAAGGCATCGATTACGTTGTTATTAAATCAACGGATCCTAAGCAGTTAGAAGAGCAACTTTTGGGCGCATTTCATAAGGGGCAAGTTGCTTTTTGTGATGAGTTCAATACCAAGATTAATGAAAAGCTGATGAATGCATTACTTTCTGGATACGATCTTGAAGGTAATCCTCCTAAAGTCCCTGGCTTTTGTTTACTAGGAGCACAGAATCCGCATCATAAATTTAGAGACCGGACTCCTTTATCTGATGCACTGGATAATCGACTGATATTGATGGAGCTAGTCCACTATAGTATAAATGAACTTCAGCACATCTTAGTTGAACGCTTCCATCTTGCACCTTCTGAAGCATTAACCTTGAGTTTAGAATATACCTCGGCGCGTGATTACGCAGAACAATTAGGCTTATTCCCCCCACCCAATCCTAGAAATTTGATCAATACAGTGGAGGAGTTAAATAGGAGCGGTTCATTAGTAGTGAGTAACGCCTAATTTTGAGCTGAGGATAGAATCTATCCGTATGACATCTTAATAAGAAAGAGGAAATTCTGAGAAATAAAGCAAAATAAGTCCCGTTAATAGTAATGCAGGAGTTCTACAAAGTTCCATTTTCGCTCTCTTTTGAACATGCATGCTGCAAGTATAGAATAATTTTATGGCTTATGCCGGCCATAGCCACTACAGCCCTTGGTTCCAAAGCCATTTTTTTGCGGTTTAAAAGTTATTGTCTACACTTTAGATATAAAATGACAAAGGAGTGGAGTATGAGCATAACTACGAGCTTATCAGGTAATGAAATATACTGTCTTGCCAAAAAAAACTATACTCCTGGTTCTATTGTCGTGGGTAATAGCGTCCATTCCCTAGGTATTATTGGTAGCGTCGGTTCTGGCTTCAAAGCAATGTTGGGTGGAGAATTACAACAAATTACAACACTCATTGAAGAGGGTAGAGAAACGGCCTATAAACGAATGTTAGAAGAGGCGACTACTAACAGTGTGACGGGAATCACCGGAGTGACCAGCGAGTTGATTATTCATGGATCAAATATTGAGTTTTTATCTATAGGTTCCGGAATTAACGCCAGTAGTGCCGCAAGCAAAGAGAAATTTTCAACATCGGATGATGGTCAAGAGCTCTATGCTCAATTAGACGCAGGATACAAGCCAATTTGTTTTTCTTTTGGTAATGTTGCCTATTCTATGGGGGTGGGGAGAGGTCTTTTAGGCGCGCTAAAGACCTTTGGGCGTGGAGAAATAAAAGAATATTCTGATATTTTCAATAAAACAAGGCATCTGGCTTTAAGCCGTATTACTGCGCACGCCAAGCAATACAAAGCGAATGCGGTTCTTGGAATAAAAACCACCGTACTGCCCTTTGGAGGTGTCAGTGAAATGCTGATGATAGGTACAGCCTCTTACAACCCACAATTAAAATTAACTATTGGCAGTGTTGATCCCGACGATAATATGATTATCAAAGATAATATAGCGACCAGCGATATGACTAATATTGAAATGTGGAATATGGCAAGTATAGGCTATGCACCAATGAAATTACTCCTAGGTACCTCTGTTTATTCACTTGGCTTGGTTGGTGGTATCACCTCTACGCTAAAATCTTTTTTTAGAGGAGAAATTAATGAATTAACCCGCATGATTTATGCAGCACGAGAACATGCAATAGGCCTAATTACCGATGAGGCCAAGGCCATAGGAGCTGATGACATTGTTGGGGTGAAAACCTATGTGTATCAATTGGGAAACGGTCTTGTTGAGTTCTTAGCCATAGGCACAGCAGTAAAAAAATCATCTCAGATTAAAACCGAGTCTGAACAACTTATCCCTCAAGCTATCGTTGTGGATAAAGAAACGTTCTATGACTCAACTAATAGAGACAGCTTAACTGTAGATGTTAACCGCGGAGCGAAGCCAATTAATAGCGGCTCTATGGCTTTTATCTTTCCACTATTGATATTTATTTTTATACTCATCTCATTTTTATTTCGACTGTTCAAGTAGTTTGTAATGATGCTTCTTCAATACAGAAGCTTGTTATGTCATTGTCATTATACGATTAAGTAAAAAGTTATTGGTAAGAAGAGGTAAATATGAATTTATTAGCAGATAAAACTATTTTGATAACAGGTGCCTCAAGTGGTATAGGTGAGTCTTGCGCACGCTTATTTGCAAGTCAAGGGGCCAGACTCATATTAAGTGCTCGTCGAGTAGAACGTTTAGAGGAGTTGGCTCAAGAATTGTCTCATCAGCATAATAAAGAACATTATATTTTGCCCCTAGATATACGCAATAAAGCAATGGTTAAAAAACAATTAGAGACCTTGCCTAGCGAATTGCAAGCTATTGATATACTAATTAACAATGCCGGGTTAGCTTTAGATACTTTACCCATACAACAAGGTATCGAAGATCATTGGGATACCATGATTGATACCAATATCAAAGGATTACTTTATGTCAGCCGCGCGGTAATTCCTGGAATGTTAGAACGTGGAACAGGACATGTAATCAATGTGGGATCCATTGCCGGACACGAATGCTATCCTAATGGCAATGTCTATTGTGCTACTAAGGCGGCTGTTCGTGCTATTTCAAAATCAATGAGAATGGATCTCTTGGGAAGCCCTATTCGTGTCACAGAGATAGCCCCTGGAGCGGTACAAACAGAATTTAGTGAAGTTCGATGGAACGATAAGCAAAAGGCAGCAGACTTTTATAAGGATTTTGAACCTTTAATTGCTCAAGACATATCGGACGCTATTTTCTACTGTATCACTCGCCCAGCCCATGTGAATATTGAGGAAATGCTTATTATGCCGGCAGCTCAAGCTTCAGCGAATCACTTATTTAGGAATGCGACGAAGTAAGCCGGGCAACAAATTGCCCGTTATTTCATTGATAATTACATATTCATTGATCTTTGCGGCCCTCTTTCAGGCATCTTAAAGTCTGCAATATCAACGCCAGATGGTTCTGGCTTATCTCCTGGATGATATTCTCATATTCTGGATATTGTTTATGAATCTCTTCTCCTTTATTGTTATCTGCTAATGTCAGTCGAAATCCTAGTCTTCTTTTCCCTTGAAGATCAAGCAATGTCTGAAGTGCTTGCTCTCGTTTGGCGTAACTCATAAAGTACCCTCCGGGTTAGTATTTGTATTTATTATACGCAATCTGATTCTATTTTGCCTTGGAGGGGCTGTTTTCACAGAATGGAGAGTAAAAAAAGAGCGGATGGTCAAAAATCTACCAATAATGGTGATATTGGTCTATTCTTATTACATATAGGTGATGACTTATCCTGACTGAACCAGTAAATAATTTCAGATTGGGAGATTGGTTTGAAGAGTGGTGTGTAAGCCTAGATGGTGTAGGAAACCTTAAGCTCTGCATAAGTCTCCAAAGTATACTTAAGTCGTGGCTCAGGTTTAGGTTGTCATTGCCTGTACTTTTCATTGTAAGCTCTTACACTGAATCACCGGGAAGCTCTATTGGGCTTATCTTGAACGAACAATATGCATGATAAATGATCGCATACTGATGTAGACTGCATTTTTTCAGCGTATTGTTCGTTCAATCAGAGTTCAAATCTGATTTTCCACCAAGATTCAAGAAATTCCTTAAACTATTACTTTATAGCATCTAGTGATCTTCATCGCCTACGTTCCATGAATTGTTCACGGCATCTAACAAAATACAATCCTTCTGGCAATTATTATTTACGTGATTATTTGTATAATGTTGGGTAAGTCGGGCAACAAATTGCCCAACAAAACTATTTTATCTATTTGAAGGGAAAAGAAAAATCCAACTATTATTTGAGCAATTATCGAGCATAATATATAATTAAATAACAATCATAATGCTAGGAAGCGATCATGAATAAGTTACTAGTTGCTATTATTGTAAGTGTTCCAGTGCTTTTGCTATCCGGTTGTACAATAGATACTGTGACGGGTGTTGATACGGTAGTTTATGATCCAGGATATAGTAATGATTATGTTTATTCAGTGGGGTATTACAATAATAGACCTTACTGGGGAAATAATTACTATTACATTGGATATCCCGGATATGTTTACAGCTGGGGTGATAACGGCTATTGGGGCGGTGGCTACTACAATGGTTATTAGATAAGTACCAGATCCTGTCGTGCAAAATGAGCCCAATAGGGTGTTTGGGTGATATCGTGTAAGTGCTTACGAGTAAACATGAGCATGAGGACTGAAACTTGGTACTCCTTCAAGATTCAAGATCACACCCTGAGCAGTCAATGGCGTCAAGTTAAGAGAACTTTGTAGATACTGTCTTTAAAGGCAAGCAAAATTTTCATTAAAAGGTTGCTTGCTTTTAAGAACTCCAAAAATGATATGA
>DAIAOV010000180.1 GCA_027437055.1 Legionella sp.
ATATAATCTTCCTCATTATTAGAACTTAATATATTAATTTCATTTCCGCGAACGTTTATCTTTCTTTCCATATTACCATCTCCTTCCATGAATATATTATATCAAACATATGTTCTTATCCACAATATATAAAGCTTATAAAATATGACCAAATAAATAAGAAAGGATATTCGCATTTTAGATTAGGCTTCTGTTAAAATGTAATCCGTTTTTGCAATACATCGTAATATACATATTAAAAATCTGAACTCTATCAACATTATACTTAATAATATTTTCATTATAAACATTATCTTCACAAATCAATTTACTCAGCACTTTCTTAATCCACTCCTCATCTACTGTAGGAGAATTAGGACATGCCTCTTTCCCTTTTTCTATCCTTGTCGCGCAACGCCATACTACTTTTCCCCTTTCCGTTCTTCTCCGATACGATGCTCCACAATTGCCGCACACGAGCAAATTCCCTAAAAGGTATTTCCCATTATATTTACTTGTGCTGGACTCTACTGTGCCATCCTCATTTCGAATTAATCTTGCTCGTTTAGTCATTTCCTCCTGCACCTTATCGAACATTTCGGCAGAGACAATAGCTGGGTGACTACCCCTTACATAATACCTGTTTCGCTGCCCAATATTCTTGCTCTTTTTACCGGTCATAAAATCCTCGGTAAAGGTCTTTTGGAGTAAAGTATCGCCTTTGTATTTTTCATTAGCCTGTGTCAAGTCTTACATAAAAAAATGACTTTCCCATGAAATCTTTTTGTGTCTCAGGAAGTCGGACAGATACGAATATTTCCTCTGGCAAGCTTCATCAATCGCAGAAATATCATTAATATGGATAATGTGCAGTTAAGTTAAACTTTACTACGCGTCTTAAAAACTCATAAAGTTAGATTACGTATTAAATTTGATCTGGTAATTCTCCTTCTTGTCGTAAACACATAGTTTGGAAATGAAGTTCTGAATCCCATATAATGATTTTTCTAATTTCTTCTTTTGACATTCCCATATGAGAATATAATATCATTATAATTAGTGACTTAAGAACATTTATGGTATCGTACATTTGCTGGAATCCTAATACGTTATCCCGATTAGCTTTGTAATGTGAATAATAATTTCGAGTTGATGCAATCTTTTTATAGTAATCGGCGATAACAGCGCTAGACTCTTTGCTTTCATTTACCGTTCCACTTACCCTATCAATTCTTTTAATGGTCTCTGCATTCAACGCTATGATGTTAAAAAACATGTCATCTAATTCTTTCAATCTTTCTGCTAGATTAATTCTTCCTAAGAATCCAGATGCAATCCACGAAGCAACATCATTAGCGTGCTTTGAGTTATATTTCCAATTAGCTTTGTCAAAAATCGGTTGAAATAATTCTTTTCCTTCATTGGTAAAAATCATCTCTTTTATGTCTTTTTCTATATCACTTGCAATCTGTTCTTCGTCAGTAACTCTTAAATGATACCCCTCCAGTATTCTAACATATTGAACTAATATATCTTCAGCAAAAATATTTTTCTTCGTATTTCCCATAAAATACATTCTACGGACTAATTCATATTTATCATCTTTGTAAAAGGTATACCAGGTTTCAAAATAAGTATGTAAATTTTCTTGAACTTTTTGCAACTTAGTTCTAGGTTTATTTATAATGCCTAGGGTTCTTAGATTGTACGAAAAATCTTCATTAATATACAACCAACTCTTTAAATCCTGTCCCTGTATTTCAAGCCGTATATCTAGTACATCCGTTACATATCCAATCATTAAAGCAAAAAATTGCATCAGCGCTCTTATGTCACTGTGTACTTGGCGGATATTTTTAGGTTCCCCATATGATACACGTATTCTGGGTTGATTATTGATTGTAAACATAGTTCTGCTATCCGCACTTGGGTCAAATAAAGAGCTCTTCGATTCAAAATATATTTCAACACGAGGGTCTCCATCTTTTAAAATCATACTTGGCAATTTTGTTTCTGCTGCTATTAATTCCCCATCTTCTGTTGCTCCCCAATCTATAGTTTTCAAAGCAATCCAATCAATCAATTCATGAATCACCAAAGAAACTGTTTTAATATCATCAATTTCTAACCCTGATTTGAATTCACAATTTTGCTGTAAAACATAAAACACCCTATAGCTTGCAATGTTCTCCAGTGTTCTATGTTTACCATAATTGCCTGAGCCAGAAGTAAACACCTTATATCTGTGGTCATTATCACTACCAACGAAAGCACAGGGAAATACTTCACTGTAATCACGTCGATAAAACTCAATATGATTTCCATCAATAATTAACTCAGCTACAGCCAGTTTATCACTATTTTCTTTTTCCCATAAACCAATATGTCGTTCCATTTTGATAGTCTCCATTTTCAATTTTTGTTTTTTGCAAGTGAAAATTCCCCACTTTTGCAAATAAAATTCCCCACCCCAAGGTGGGGAATTTTATTATAGCTATTGCAGGCATTTAACGTGTATTCAGTTCCTGATCATTTTCCTAATTTGCTCCCAAAGGTCTTGTTCAGTATAGGTTTGCATGTGCCCATCATCGTCCAGTCCAGGTTCCTTCCCAAGCTTTTCAAGAATGCGTTTTTCAGTCTCTTCAGAGATATTAAGAAAGGATCGTTCCCTCAAATCACGAATGTATTTTTTTGTGGCAATCATTAATCTGGTTACCTCCTTTTTTCATACAACAGATTCATTTTCCCGATAGAATTTTGCCCGCCATTCTGTTAATACTCCTGCTGCGTCATACAGACGTTGTGCGTGATTCGCAACTTTGGCCTCAGACGCCCATTTAAGCAAAGACTGTTCAACGATTGCCATATCCAAATGCTCCGTTGGCGTCTTTTCTTTCAAAATACGCGGGGGTCCTTCGGCCAGCGAACGGGTTATGGTCAGCCAATCTACCAATATGTCCGGAAATTTCTCCGCCACGTAATGTTTGGTATCTTCTGCGATAGAAAAGCCAGGCAAGTTGGTGAGCATAACTTGTTTAGAGCGTCCGCCCACATACACTGTGGTCAATAACTGCGCGCATCTACCACGCCAGCGTATAAAAGCCATCTTGAATATCTCCCATCAATGTCTTTTAGTGGGGTCTTTAGTAGTCTCTACTTATCCCGGCTACATGTTCAAAAAGAGTCTGCACTGATGAATATTTCTGATCGAGCAATGACACTTGATGTCATCGCAGCTCTGTTTACTCCATCACCCGTTACTGTTTTCTGTTTTCGTTGCTTTGCTTTACGAAGCGTTCCGTTCCGGTAGTTGTCAAAGTATTTGTTGTTAAACTCCAAAGACTAGCACATGGAATCCCATGTCAGGGCATTCCTCTACGGAGGATAGAACGTAGACCGCCGTGGGGATGGCTACGACGCTCGGCGCTGGCCAGAAGGAACATTTGTCCTCTGCGGAGGAAAATGCACCTTCGGTCCTCTAGCTTGCCACATGCGCTGTTGTCCATGGGATGCCGGCGAGCATATCCTCGCCTTCGGCTCCGGTATCCCTCGTGGCACCCGGACAACTAACCCGAAGGTAACAATCCCCTATTGGTTTAAACCCGATTCCCTCATCCGATTGCTCGGTCCTGGAAACATGAGCAGATGACAATGGTGGAGAAGCCTGTCGATAATGGCGCCAGTCATCTGTTCATCGTAAAACACATTGACCCATCTTGAAAATTCAATGTTCGTGTTGATGATTAATGGTTTACGCTCATAGCACTCGGATACAATTTCAAATAATAGTTGTGCACCCATGCGATCAAGGGGGACGTATCCCCACTCGTCAAAAATCAATAAATCCGCTTTGCTGAGTTTCTTCATTAAGACAGATAAAGTGCCGTTCTTCTTGGCTTCAGCAAGTTTGTTGACTAAGGCTGAAGTCCTAAAAAATTGAACATTAAGCTTTTTTTTACAGGCCTCTATGCCAAGGGCTATCGATAAATGAGTCTTTCCAGTTCCCACATTTCCATACAGCACCAGATTTTCTTTGCGGTCGATAAACTCTAATCTCTTCAGAGATTCGGCAGTTATCGCGGCCGGTAAGGTGACCTCATCAAAGCGAAAGGCTTCAAAGGCTTTGAGAGTGTAGAATCCGGCATTCTTGATTAATCGATCTGCTCTGGTTATTTCTCGA
>DAIAOV010000181.1 GCA_027437055.1 Legionella sp.
TTAATCTTGGCTAGCTGCAGTATATAATCCTTATCAACACTACTTTGAATTTGATAACCGAGACTAATCCTTCTTAAATACTCGGCAATTGAAAGGCCAGCAGTGGCTGCATTCGATTTAATTTGAATTTCTTCAGAAGGCAAAACAGGAACACGAAGATGACGACCATTTTTTCTGGTAGGGGTTTTAAGTTTCTCGTCCATAAGGATGCTGGCCTCTTAATTAAGTGGTTATGCAATCCTTTGAGTATCGATTTGATCTCAAAACACAGTTTTTTCGTTGAGTACCGAAGGTGCGAATAAGACTCGTGAAGTTTGGTAGCCAGCTTGCTGGTTAGCTAACTTCACCTATCTTGCCCTGCGTTTTAAGTTCATTAAATGGGATACTATCAGGTAATTTTATGTAATATCAAGGTTATTTTTCGTAACACTCGATTAATTACGAATAATTACAATTAATTTCGATAAATTACACTCTGGTTTATTTAAAGGTTTGTTTAATTACGAAAAATAGAAGGAAAATAACATAATCTATTGCAGTGTAACGCAATATTTCATACCATCGAAGAGAACAACAATAAATTGACAGTATGAACATGGGAAACTCCCTCAGCGAACGAATCGCAGCCAAGCAGATAAACAAGAAATGCTCTGATAAATCGGTCAACAAAGCCGCTTTTCTTGCGCTAAAACAGGATATCGATGCTGCATTGGCTGACGGCTGGTCCATCAAGTTGGTCTGGGAAACCTTAGTTGAAGAAGGCAAAATCTCATTTTCATATAAAACATTTTGTGGCTATGTAGCACGTTTGATTGCTGCAGAAAAAAAGCCATCTATTCAGAAGAACACCAAGGAAGATGAAAATGCTAAAAGTAAAGCAAAAAACGAAATTCGCGGCTTTACTTTTAATCCAAAACCCAACCTGGAGGAACTCTTGTAATGGCAAAAATACATATCACACTGCAAGGCAAAGGCGGTGTCGGCAAATCATTTATTTCAGCAACAACTGCGCAATACAAACACCATAAAGGCCAAGCCCCACTATGTATTGACACCGACCCTATCAATTCAACCTTTCATGGCTTTAAGGCCTTAAATGTTGACCATATTCAGGTCATGAGCGGTGATGAAATCAATCCCCGACTCTTCGATGCCCTCATTGAGAAGATTGCACCCACTACTAATGATGTTGTCATTGACAACGGTGCAAGCTCGTTTGTACCTCTGTCGCATTACCTCATAAGCAACCAGGTTCCCGCGTTACTAAAAGAATTAGGCCATGAAATGGTGATTCATACTGTCATCACGGGTGGGCAGGCTATGTTTGACACCATAAATGGTTTTGCGCAACTCATTGACCAGTTTGCAAATGAAGCCCAATTTGTCGTTTGGCTCAATCCCTATTGGGGGGCCATAGAGCATGAGGGTAAATCTTTTGAGCAACTGAAAGCCTACCGAGATAACCAAGACAAAATATCAGCCTTAATCCAAATCCCCGATCTGAAAAAAGAAACCTACGGCCGGGATCTCACCGAGATGCTCCAACAAAAGCTAACCTTTGATGAAGTCCTGGGTATGCCAGACAAAAGCATCATGACTCGCCAGCGACTTAAAATTGTTCGCGATCAGCTATTTGGACGGTTAGACAACACCATGGTGATCTAATGTCAGATAAATTTGATTTAGCTATTCAGGAGATCGCAGTCAAGCATGGAGTGGTTTTAAGCAAAGATGATCCAATTCTCATCCTACAGACCATGAACAATAGATTGATTGAGGAAACCCAACAGGCACAAGCGGCTATGCTGACTCAGTTCAGAGAGGAAATGGAGAGTATTTCCTCTCAATGGAAAGATGATGCCAGGGAAAAGGCTGAAAAGATACTCAATATGGCATTAGCCAACAGTAAAGAAGCTATGATTCGTTTGTTGAAGGAGGCCACAAATGAATCAGTATCGGTAATTAAAAAAGTAATTTCTGATTCAGTAGCAGAGGTTCATGATATGGCAAAGCATACAAAAAATTATAGCCTGTTGACCTTATTTGGATCAGCGTTGGTTGTATCTTGTGTATTTTTAGCTCTATTTTTAATTTAGCACTGGAATTTGATTTATGATTGTAGAGACTGCAGTAGAACTTATTCCTCCAAGACCTTATGGCTTAATTTCAGATTTTAGTAGCATTAAATATGAAAATAAGGTTTGTATGTATCCAGGATGTAATGAACCACCTATTGGTTCTCATGTCTTATCTAAATCATGCATTAGAAAATATGCAAACAATCAGATAATCCAACTACAAACTCTTGTTTATGAACCATTTGAAAACATAAGACCTAAAGAAAAACGAAAATACTATAAACCATGTGATTTAGATAAGATATCGACCTTTAAAGGATTTTGTAATAAACACGACCATATGCTTTTTCATGAATTGGATAATTTTGATGGCGTTGTAACTCCCAAGATTGCTCTGCTAACTCATTACAGAATCATATGTTATGGGTTAGATGTTCTGCTATTGCAATTAAAACAACACGAATTTTTGAAAAGTGCTGCATTTGTGGGAGGCGCATCAAGAAAAACGAATGAAATAGCCAGAAAAATTAAAAATGGATTTTTCCTGCGTGGATTAAAAATGGCCGAAGCAGATTATTTAGAAAGAAAAGAAATCTGTGAAAAGTTGCTTAATACTGTTAATCCCCAAATTAACTGTATTCATTTTCAAGGAGGAATCGAGAACCCGCTATTCGTTGGGAGAGCTGGCATATTTTTACATCAATTTGGCAGGGACCGATTACCCAAAAGGTTTATGGCTCAAATGCCGTTTATTACATATTCGTCTATTTCGGATGGAAGAACATGCAGTCTAATATTTGCTTATCTTCCTCAAGATGCCAAAGAATATTCCAAAGATCTAGATATTTTTATTAACCACCCAGATTTCAAAAAACGGCTGGAGGTTTTAATTTTCTCTCAAAGTGATTGTTGCATTTTGAGAAAAGATCTTACAGAAGCTCACAGTAGTACTATTAAAGAGATAGTTGATTTTTATCGTTAACTCTATTTCAATTGGTTCACGCATAATGAATTAATTTTTATCCAATTTTTTGGGGCGCCATTGGGGCATTAAATTAAAATTTGGGGCTTTTTTGGGGCATTTTACAGACAATGTTAGACCATGAAATACAACATAAAAGTAACATAAATCCCGCGGAATCCATTGATTTTACGGGGTTTTTGATGGTCTTTAGTGGTCATGAATGGTTTGAGTAATTGGTGGAGGCGGCGGGAATCGAACCCGCGTCCGCAAATCCTCTGCCTTCAGCTCTACATGCGTAGCCTTGTCTTTTGATTTAACTGTGGACTCTCCGACAGGCAGGATGGTACACAGCTACTCCCTGAGTTTCGCATCTTAACCTGGGATAGATTAGGACACTAGCTTATCTTCTATGACCGTTGATTCGATACCGATAAGCGAGCTCGGTCAACGGGATACTGGGTTTATGGCCAGTACACGGCTTGGTTCTGCTAAGAACGATTAAGCAGCTTGCGCTACTCCATCAAGGTTAGCAGTACCAACGAAGTTTTCATCGTTTGCATTTATATTTATTGAGCCTGATTTACGAGAGATCTCATTCTCGGCATGCACATCCGGTTTTGCAACCCACGTCGAAGCCAGGTCGCCCCCAATTAGTACACTTTAAGTATAACATAAAATGAGGGCATATCAGCAGTCTTTAGATGAAATTCTTATCTTTGCTGAATCGCATTGTGCCTTAGCAACGCATCTACTGTAGCTGGGCGTCCTCTAAAGGCTGCAAAGGCTTCTGCTGCTTTCTTAGAGCCGCCCGCTTCTAGAATGTTGTTGAGGAAAGCAAGTCCTGTTTTGGGGTTAAATACACCTTCCTCCTCAAAACGGGCAAACGCATCACTGGATAAAACTTCGGCCCAGCTGTAACTGTAGTAACCTGCCGCATAGCCACCACCAAAAATATGGCTAAAACTGTGTTGGAAGCGATTATAAGGAGCAATAGGAATCACATTAGTTTTAGTACGGACCTTGGCTAAAATATCAGTAACCAGGGATTGATGTTCCGCGTCATAATCCTTA
>DAIAOV010000182.1 GCA_027437055.1 Legionella sp.
GCAATGTTAATGTACTCCAGCTTCATTTTATACGACAAAAAAATCAATATTTAGCATATAACTGCTTGTTTAATATTCAAAACTCATTATTGGGGTTAAAGTAGAACATTAGGGGGCCAATGTTTTAGGAAGATATTATAGTATTACAGGTTCTTCCGTAAAAATAATGTAAAAATTCCAGCAAAAAGAATAAACTGAACTAATTTCACATATAATTTCACTATTATTACAGATTTGAAATTGGTTTCTTCATGAAAAAAAACAAAGGGAAACATCAGCCCATCTTTGAATCAACTACAGCAGAAGAACCAAAAATCTCTTCAGCTACACTCACATTACAACTATTAACCAAAGCAAAAGAAAAAAATAAAGAGGCAGAAAAAAAAGAGTCTGCTGATGAAGCAGCAAAAGTACGTTGCAAGGTTTGTTTTAAAGAAATCGCACCTAAGCGTCTTTGTTCTGGACATGGAGGCGGCGGTGGAGGTGATAGCGCCTCATCTGATAAGACATCTGAGGAAAAGGCAAGCCAAAGTGAAGATAGATCTCTAACGCAACCACGCACCGGAATTGAGACTACGGATGGATTGATAGGTGAGTTTGGTTCAGAAGAACTTGATTTAGAATCTAGTTTTGACCCAGAAATAATTGCTGAGTTGATTGCTAAAGGACTATTGCTGATTGACAGTGATCGTGAATCAAAGACCCTTATGATTAAATTGCTTTGTGAACCCAATGAATTAACTGAAGAACAAAGGGAAGAATTAAAAAAATTCATGGAAGCGATTATAAAAGAATTCAATGAGTTTAAAAAAGAAAATAATCTTTCCGATGATTGTTTACAACTCATTCAAAATGAAGAAGGAAACATACTCTCTCTTCATATTACCATGCCCACATTAGCCTTATACGATGCATTTATACAACGGTTATCAAATAATTTAGTACCCATACCCACTCCGAAAGCACAAGAAAAAGATGAAGTAACTAAAGAGCGAACTCTTGCTCCAAATCCACTTTCGATGGAACCCAAACCTTCTAAACAAGAAAAAATTGAGTCTAATAAGGATATAGAACCTAAAATGACGGAAGAGGGGGAACAAGAACAGGTAATATTTAACCCCTCTCCTTTCAATATGAAACCATGGTAAAGCTCTTGATCTTGATTATTAAGATAAATTGATTTATTTTAAATCACAAAGAAACCTATACCAAACACTTTTATAGTGTTGAAACACGTTCAGGGGATATTTTACTTTTTTCCAATTTCTCTAAAAATTCGTTAGCGAGTATGGCAGGATTCCCTTTTGCAGTATTAATAACAGCATCAAAGTTGATGCCTTTGGAAATATTAAGCGAAGCACGTTCTTGGTTTTCAAAAAAACCAAACCGATTAGCTAGCCTACTATACTCATCAATAGTTTTTTTAGAGCCTATGCGTGGTAAATCATCGGAGGATAATTCCAGAGAATCATCGTTAATCTGCAGTTTGACCACATGAGCTGAGGTGGTTACTATCTGAACTTCTTCGTGGTAACTTTGTTGAAGCGCATCAATGTCAACAGGGTTTTCTAAAAATAAGGAGTCACCATTTTTGTCTATATTGGCATGTTTATTGACCATATAAAACAATTCATTTCTTGAGAGAACATGCTCAGAAGAATCATCAAATAATTTATCTGCCGTGACTAACGTTGCTAACTGATGAAATGGAAATAATCCTTCCCGTTTATCCATAGGATTATCGATGTCCGCTTTACGATTTCTCTCCTGAATGCGCTCACTTAATTTCTGCACTGGACAATAAGCAAAAACTATAGAAGTGGTTAATGTTTCGCTTGGGTTTTCTTCACGATATTGCTGGGCACGCTTTTTAAAATATTCTAAACATTCTTTGGCGCTTTCATCTAGATTTGGCACAAGATCAATAACAATAGATTGCCCAGAATTGCCCTTATCGAACACCTCATCATAAAGCATCACCGTAGGATCATCGATTTTGGTAACAAAACGTAACTCTTTAGCCAGTTTAGATATTTCGCTTTCTATAAATCCCGCCTTTTTTAGGACGTCTTCGAGGTTAGGAAGCAAGGGATTAGGGAATCCATGGGCTGTAATTAAATGACTGCCTTTGGATATAGTAAGTACTCCTCTACTGCATAATGTTACAAGTTCATCTTCAGTCATTAGTGTTTGAAGGTTTTGTATACTACCCGATGCATTAAGTTTCTCAAGCATGAATAATTTGAGATTACTCGGACTCATATTAGCAATTTTATCCACCATTTCATCAATGCTCAAAGATTTCCACTCATATGTTTTAACCAATTCTCTACACAGTGATGATTTTCCTGCGGTTGATGACCCTAATAACAAAACAACATGCATGGCAACCTCTTAAATAGGGGACAATGGATACAGTGTAAGCTCTATTAACATAGTTAAACTCATATTACTCTGCCCAGAGATTATACAAAAAAGATGTTTGATTTTTTTCTAATACAACTTATTTTGCAAAAAATTTACATTGAATGAAATTTTCAAAATCGCTTTTGATAAGGTTATCTTTTGATTATGCAAGCTAAGGGTTAAACTTACATCTTTGTAAATTACAGATTGGTAGCCGGTTTAATTCAGAATTAACACTTTTGGTGGTTATTCCACAGGACCCCTTCCAGCTCTTTCCAAAATAGCAGCATCGACTAAATCGAAATTCTCGGTATTTAACCTCTGTCGTAATTGTTCTAACAAATCATTTTCACTGATACTGAAACGACGCATGTTATTATAATTGAATGTTCCATTCTCTATTAGGTAATGAGAACATCCTTTAAATAGAAACCCGATACCTTTAAAATAAAAACAGAGTTTAGATAATATAAAGTGGAATATTATCAGAGTGATCAGACCTTCTACAGTAAGTCCCAGTGAGTTTGCCCCTACAATACCCCTGCTGATCAACCCTCCAGAAATGGTAATGATTAAAAAATCTAACGGAGTATTTAAACTAAACCGATGATTGGTAAAACGGATACATAGCACACTTAAAACAAATAGAATCAAACAACGGATCCAGGCACAAATATATCCCTGACCACTATTAATCCAATCAATATATTCCATCAATTATCCTTACAAGTGCGTTACAGACAGCTCATTTGGGACGAAAAATTTCTAACTGTTTTAACCATGAAACTCCCTATTCTACTTATTGGTGCGATGATTTTTATAAAATCGCTACTTATTCAGAACTTTTTTTCTTCGCTCATGAAATAAGTAGTACAAGCCTGGTAACACGAGTAGGGTCAAAAAGGTGGACGAGATGATGCCACCGATAACCACAGTTGCCAAAGGTCGTTGCACCTCAGAGCCCGTGCCTGTAGCTAAAGCCATGGGAACAAAGCCCAATGACGCCACCAAAGCCGTCATGAGTACTGGACGAAGCCTTGCCAGCGAGCCTTGTAATACTGCATCTTTTAAATAAAATCTTTTTTCTTCACGCAGTTTATTGATAAAAGTAATCATCACCAAGCCATTTAAAACAGCCACTCCTGATAGGGCAATAAAACCCACGCCTGCTGAAATCGACAACGGAATTTCGCGAAGCCATAACGCGAATACACCACCCGTTAAAGCCAGAGGAATGCCAGAAAAGACTAATAAGGCATTTTTTACACTACCAAAGCTCATGAATAAGAGCAGGAAAATGCCCAACAAAGTAATAGGAATCACAATTTGTAAGCGTTGAGAGGCTGATTGTAACTGCTCAAACTGCCCGCCCCAGGTTATCCAATAGGCACTGGGTAGTTTAACGTTTTGTTCAATGCGCTGCTTGGCATCCAAGACAAAAGAGCTTAAGTCACGTCCACGAACGTTAGCACTCACCACCACGCGACGCTTACCGGTTTCACGACTTATTTGGTTAGGGCTTTCACTACGTACCATTTTGGCGACTTCACTTAAGGGAATGAAGTGCCGCAGGCCATCTTTAGAAGGCGGTAATGGGATAAACACTTGCCTTAGTACATTAGCATCAATA
>DAIAOV010000183.1 GCA_027437055.1 Legionella sp.
CCGGTTACAAGATCTCTTCTCCCATCCCAAGTGCCCTTGAGATTAAGCTTTTTTGCCTACCTTTTAAAGATACAAGCTCGGTTGCTTCGAGAGCTCTATAAAAATGAGAGGAGCATTCAGGGTTTCGTGCCATCTAAACTGTCTTTCCCCTCCCCCCTTGGGGAGAGGGGGAACTCTCATTGTTGGGCAATTCGTTGCCCAACCGCAGTTAAGCTTCTGGTGCTGCATTTTTAAAGACGGGTAGTGTTAAACAATATTCATTAATCTCGTTAATGAGGGGATAATCTGCCATGGAAAACTTAAAACGATGAGCGTTATATACTTGGGGTACGAGGCAAATATCTGCCAGGCTGACTTCATTACCAAAGCAAAGGGCTTTACTTCGTTCTAAATGGTTTAAACGTTCTTCAAAGGCATCAAATCCTGCTTTTAACCAATGATGATACCATTCCATCACTTGAGTTTCATCGGCATGAAATTGTGTTTTTAAACGGTTTAAAACGCGTAAATTATTTAGCGGATGCATGTCACAAGCTACAGTTAAGGCTAATGCCCTTAATGTTGCTCTGTGGAAAGGACTTTTGGGAAGCAATGGTACGTCAGGATAACATTCTTCCAAATACTCAATGATTGCCAAGGATTGATGTAGTATTTGTCCGTCCCCCACATCCAAACTGGGAACAAGATCTTGGGGATTGATTTGGTGATACTGCGGCGTATGGTGTTCGCCGCCATTATTTACCAAATGAATTGCTTTCTTCTTATAAGGAATGTTTTTGATGTTCAGAGCAATACGAACTCGATAACATGCTGTAGAGCGAAAATAATCATAAAGTATCATTTATAGAATCCTAATAACGAGTTACCACCTGTTCTATAGCACCAAAAAGACTATTGCCTTGCTTGTCTAACATTTCAATACGAACTTTATCGCCAAAATGCATAAAAGGAGTATGGGCTTTACCGGAGTCTAAGATTTCTAGCATTCTTTTTTCAGCAATACAGGACGAACCGTTGCTGCGATCTTTATTGGATACTGTTCCAGAGCCTATGATACTACCAGCACTTAGTATTCTGGTTTTGGCTGCATGTTCTATGAGTTCAGGAAACGAAAAAGTCATATCAATACCCGCATTGGGTTGGCCAAATAATTGTCCATTTAAATGAGATAGTAAGGGTAAATGAACTCTTTGCCCATCCCAATTAGAACCTAGTTCATCAGGAGTAATGGCTACTGGAGAAAAACTACTAGCAGGTTTGGATTGAAAAAACCCAAATCCTTTAGCCAATTCAGCAGGGATTAGATTACGTAAAGACACGTCATTGACGAGCATAAGTAATTTGATGTGCTGTCCTGCGTCTTTTTTATTAATGCCCATAGGAACATCATCAGTAATAATGGCTATCTCAGATTCAAAATCAATGCCATGAGCTTCATCAATAGCCAAAATCGCATCTCTTGGCCCAATAAAAGCATCTGAGCCCCCTTGGTACATTAAAGGATTAGTCCAAAAGTCGGGAGGTAATTCAGCACCTCTGGCCTTTCTTACCAGCTCAACATGATTTACATAAGCACTACCATCTGCCCATTGATAAGCGCGGGGTAGAGGGGCTGTGCACCGCTCGGGGTGAAATGTGAAGCTTCCTGGTAACGCTCCCTCATTTAGTTTTTGGTAAATTTGCTGTAGTTTTTGTTCTACTGTTTGCCAATGATCTAGAGCATTCTGCAGTGTCGGTGCTATGTGGGGTACGCGCACAGCCATAGTCAATGCCTGATTGACCACGCATAATTCCCCGTCACGTGATTGGCCTGATTTTAAACTAGCAAGTTTCATATATTGACCTCTTAACTAATAGAAGTTCAACATCAAAGACACTTCAGGCCTTTGATGTTGCTAAACGAACGTTATCCCGTAAGGTGTTATATCCGAAGAGGCTGTATTAACTAACCTCTTTTAGAGTGCCTCGTCTGACTTGATCTCTTTCTATTGCTTCAAATAACGCTTGGAAGTTGCCTTCGCCAAATCCTTGATTGCCTTTACGCTGGATAATTTCAAAGAACACTGGGCCAAAGATATTTTCAGTGAAAATTTGTAGCAATAATCCATCTTTAGGATCTTTTTCCCCATCGATTAAGATTTTTTCTTCATTTAATTGTTTGACTGGTTCATGATGCCAAGGGAGGCGATCATGTATCATTTCATAATAAGTATCTGGAACATCAAGGAATTTCACTCCTTGTTTTCTTAAACTATGTACCGTTTTATAAATATCATTAGTGGTTAGGGCCATATGCTGTATGCCTTCACCATGGTATTCATGAAGGAATTCTTCAATTTGGGATAAATCATCTTTTGATTCATTTAAAGGAATCTTTATTTTTCCACAGGGGCTTCCCAGAGCTCGGCTAACAAGGCCAGTCATTTTGCCCACTATATTAAAATAGCGAATTTCCTGGAAGTTAAAAATGGATTCATAAAATTTCGCCCATTTATCCATATTTCCGCGAAACACGTTGTGTGTTAGATGATCGATGGCAACTAAACCATTGCCTGCAACTGCTGCTGTAGTATTGATTTTCCAGTGTTTGCTAAAAGGTTTATGGGCGTCGTCCACAAAGTAAATAACACTGCCGCCAATGGCTTGAATTGCTGGTAGTCCATGGTGTGCGTGAGAACAGTCTTCAAATGCCGTAGCGCCATGTTTAATGGCATATTGGAATGCGGCATTGGCATCTTTCACCTTAAATCCCATAGCACAGGCACCAGCTCCATGCACTTTACTATGTTCAGCGGCTTGGCAGTTCCGGACGGCATTGACTATGAATTGGATTTCACCTTGTTGGTATAACGTAATATCTTGATCTTGATGAGTAGCTACTGCTTGAAAGCCCATTTCAATAAATTGCTTATCCAGGCGTTTTTTATCCGGACCAGAAAACTCTAAAAAAGCAAATCCGTCTAATCCACAGGGGTTATTGTTTGTTTGCATCTGCAGATACTCCTTGTATTAATTATGGGTACAGTTTTGTCATTCTTCGGTTAATGATGCTGCCTTAAGCTTTTGTAGTCTGGATTAGCGCAGTGTAATCGGGATTTTCAGTGCTCTTAAGTATCTACTCCTAGTTGTGAACAACCGGGTTACTTAATCGGTTGTACTAAAAACAGTCCGTCGGCGATAGGCAGTAAACTGACGAATACTCTTTGATCATTCTTGAGCAAGTCATTAAGCCTTTTGATTTCCCTTGTTTGTCCTCCGGTTTCATGGGGATCAATCACTTTGCCATCCCACAATACATTATCTATAGCAATCAGTCCTTGCGGTCTAATCAATTTTAAAGCTAATTCATAGTAATTCAGATAATTGGTTTTGTCAGCATCAATGAAGATGAAGTCAAATTGTTGTTCTCCACCTTCATTAAGTAAAGCGTATAAAGTCTCAAGGGCTGGGCCTAGACGTAGTTGTATTTTATTGTCTTGTTTGGCCTCTCGCCAAAACTGATGAGCTTTCTTGGTCCATTCTGCGCTGATATCACAAGTAATGAGTTGGCCATCATCAGGTAAAGCAAGAGACATAGCTAAAGCACTATAACCAGTAAACGTACCCAGTTCTAAGACTTTTTTAGCACGAATTAAACGTATAAGAAACTGCATGAACTGTGCTTGTTCAGGTGCGACCTGCATATTAGCTAATTCCATGGTGGATGTGTCTTCACGCAAGTTTTTTAAAACTGGGTGCTCGCGTAAAGATTTATCCAGCATATACTCATATAATTCGGGCGTAAGTTGCAAATGTTTCATTAAAACGACACCTGTTTAAGCTAATTTTTCTTTTGCTATAGTATCCGCAATTTCACTAGCTGGCAGATTATCTCTAGCAGAGCGAGTAAATATTTCTGTTAAAGAAGTATAAATGCC
>DAIAOV010000184.1 GCA_027437055.1 Legionella sp.
ATAAAAAAGAGCGAGACCTGGGGTCATAAGAAAAACCAAGGTGGCACATAAAAAGACGAACACAATATCTGCGTTATTCACTTAAAACCCTCCCTAATAATTATTTCTTGTCTGGTACCAAGCCTTTCGCGCAGTCTGCTTGTCAAATTAATGCCACCGCACCTTTACGCCATCTAGGCAGATGCTGAACTAGGAACTCCCTGTTTCGTCGGCCAGTCGCATTTGACACTCGGTAAATCGTATGTCAGCGCCATAGATGTACTGATAACACCCGAAAGGTATACTTTCTGATAGGTGCAAAAAAAATAGCCCAAAGAAAACACTAAAAAGTGTCTCCTCAGAGCTACTTTGCTCCAGTAAATAAAACAATTTACGTGTAAATTATAGCATTTTCAGATATAAGAGTATACAATATAAAATCAAAAAATACTGTATACATGATTTTCGCCATTGTAATTCCTACAGCATCTAGCAGGTAAACTCTACAAAGTCTACTGGACAATGTTTTGCACAATAATTTATTTGCTAACGCTAAAAGAGAGTGCCCTGCACTCTCTTATTTAGTCCTTATATTCTCTACAATGTTAAATCCACACTTAGTCACATAATCCTTATAATTTCTTATTTAGTCTCCAAATCTCTTTTGCGCATTTGATACTCTTCAGTATCTATTTCCCCTCGAGCATAGCGCTCACGCAAGATGTTGAAAGCATTGTCTTGAGAATAAGTACCTCTGGTTGCATAACTTGAATGGAAATACTTCTTAAAAACGTATACCCCTAGCCAGATAATAAACACCCAAAATAGCAATTGAATAGCCATCGCGACTAAACCCATCCACCAGTATCCACCATTCATCATGTAACCCCAATTACCTGGTCCACCATAACCCCACATCAACTTAAATCACTCCTTCAAAAGTTCATGTAATTAGCCGCTCATTACGTGAGTAAACCGACTAATAGACAAGGAAAATCTTAAGTCCTTTAATCTTATGATATCCCAAACATTTGTAGATAATATGAAGGAATTATGAAGTTAATGTGAATTGAAAAAACTAATGTTTTTTGACCTTGTACATGATAATAATGCCTATTTTTTATGACAAGTATCAATAAAAGCCTTAAATAGTTTTTTGGCATGCATTTCAGATTGCAATACTTCAGGATGCCACTGGACCCCTATGCAAAAACTAGCTCCATCCTTTTCAATTCCCTCGATGATTCCGTCGGGAGCTAAGGCATTATATTTGAATCCGCTTGGTACGACAGAGACAGCTTGATGATGCAAACTATTAACTTTAATATATTTGTTTGCCACTATCTGCAAAAGTTTTGATTCAAAAATCTCTAATTCATGCCAAACATGTTGTCTTGAAACTAATTGTTTATGCTCAATACTATCTCTTCTTTGGGAGACAATATCTTGATAAATCCTCCCACCGGCAGCTACGGCCAACACCTGAATACCCCGGCATATTCCTAGTACCGGCATATCTCTCTCTAAAGCTAGTTTAGTAAGCAACAATTCACCTAAATCCCTTTCTGGTATGCTTTTGCCGATTCCTCTTAAAGGCACCTCCCCAAGATAAATTGGGGATAGATCTCCACCTCCACTTAGGAGCAAGCCATCTGTAATCTCCAAGATGTTTTTTGCCTCATCACAAGTTGCAACAGGCGGGAGAATTACAGGTATCCCACCTACTTCTTTAACCATCTCAACATAAAAATACCTGGGAAATGTGTCAAGTTCTTCTGAGCAGTGGGCAACCGTTACTCCAATGACAGGCTTGTCAGGCATCCCCAACTCTCCTCTCCATATTTTTTGACCATCTTTAGATTATATGCTTAGCAAACGCCTTTTTCCTTTGATACTGAAGAAATTTTGACTGGCACAAACGAGGTTTCCATTCATTGATTTGTTATATAACTGGATGGTAGGTTTATAGGTTTATATGAAAACAAAAAACAGCGTTAGCTTAGCCACGCTGCTGTATTGAAATAGATATTTCTAAATAGATAATTTAATAGACTTTGCGGACTCAGTGCCCCGGAGTATGTTCAAGGCTGAGTTAAATATCGGTTAGACCTAAGCTAATTTCAATTGCTTGATCTACCCTCAGCATAACCTCTTCATCCAGCACTGCAACCTTTTCTTTCAGACGACTTTTATCTATAGTACGTATTTGTTCTGTTAAAATCACAGAATCACGTTCTAACCCACTGCGTTTTGCACGCACTTCTACATGAGTAGGCAGTTTAGCCTTGGCAATCTGAGAAGTTATGGCAGCGATTATGGTCGTCGGACTAAATTGATTACCAATATCATTTTGAATTACTAGGACAGGTCTTGTTCCTCCCTGTTCCGAGCCGACGACGGGGTTTAATTCAGCATAGTAGATTTCCCCGCGCTTAATAATCATCTCCGACACTCCACATTATTTTCTTCATAATAATGAATTACCTCTTGTTCAGTAGAAAACAGTTCTGTAGCAATAGCGAGATTAAGTTGCGCCATTTCAAGGTATCCTTTACGCATTTGCTCACGGATTCCTCTTTTCTTGCGTTCGTGAAGGACACTGTTAATTGCTTCTCTAATAAACTCACTACGATTGCGTCTTTCAAGAGTCACTATTCCATCCACTTCTGCAAGTAAACTTTCTGGCAAACTAATCATAATTCGCTTACTTTCTGCCACACCAGCACCCCCAAATCATTCAGACAGAGCTATACTTCATTATAGACTTTTGCATTAGATGGTGTCAATGAACAGTGGGTGATGTACACGCTAAATCTAGTAGAATCTGAGCTATTTTAGGATGTAAATAATTCCAATTATTATGCCCAATTTAAATAGATATTTTTTGACTAGTATATACAAATAGTATGTGAGTATATAAAAGGATATATACTCACACTCAATACCTTTTTAAATATTTATTTTAACGCATATTGTAACAATCCATTAGCTTGATGATGAAATGCTTAATATAATTAAGCATTAAATTAACATCATATCTCTTATCTAGCAGTAGCTGATATCCTATCTACCATATATTTATGAGCCAAAACTTCAAGTCCATCATCAAGTTTAGATAAACTGCTAGTTATCCCCCGTCGTTTCAAGGCGAGTTGAATAAGTAGATCAGCCAAGTGAGGGTTTTTAGGTAATAATGGTCCATGCAAGTAAGTGCCGATCACATTCTTGTAGTGAACACCCTCTCCTTCATCAACCCCGTTATTTCCATAACCAGCAACAACAGAACCCAAAGGGATTAATCCAGCGCCTAGAAAGGTCTTACCGGAATGGTTTTCAAACCCTACTATTGTATTTAAATTAATCTCTTGGTGGGATTGAAGCTGTTCAAGGTTATGGTTAAGTCTTAATATAATATTACCTATAAGACGTGTTGGCCCTGCTTCTGTCCACAAGTCCAAAATTCCCAACCCTGGGATTTTTTCTCCACTGGCTGTTTGATAATAACGGCCCAAAAGTTGGTAGCCTCCACAAATAGCTAAGACTACCAAACCGTTATTAATAGCTAAGGAAAGTTCCTCTTTGTGCCTCATAAGGTCATCAAAAAGCAACCCTTGCTCCCTGTCAGAACCTCCACCAATAAATAAAATATCGATCTCGTTGAAGTCAAGCTTTTCACCGAGAGAAGCCTTTCTTATTACAGGCTCTATCCCACGCCATTTACACCTAGCGCCTAACGCAATAATATTTCCTCTGTCACCATAAAGGTCCAGCAAATCAGGA
>DAIAOV010000185.1 GCA_027437055.1 Legionella sp.
ATTACCCGTTCCCCAATAAGGGTTGATTTTTAGCTCACTTATATTTTTTATAATTAAGCTTTCATAATCATGACTGGAAATTCCAATAAATACTCCAGTATTCCTGCCGCGAAAGGCAATTGGATTCAGATTAGCCTGCTCGAATGCAGTCCAGGTATTCATCAGCAGCATTCTTTGCTGCGGATCTAAATATTCTAATTCTTTAGGTGAAATTGAAAAAAAAGAGGCATCAAATTCTTCAATTTTATCTACAAATCCACCTCTTTTGCTGACCATCTTCCCAGGTTCATCTTTATCAGCGGAATAATATTCCTCTTTATTCCAGCGATTGGCCGGTACTTCAGTAATACCTTCCCTACCCTCGATTAATAAACGCCAAAATTCATCAATATTAGCAGCACCTGGAACAGTACAACTCATTCCTATGATGGCAATGTCCTCTCTTGCAAAAGAAAGGTCATAGTGAGTTGAAGTTGATTTTTTGGGGGCTTCAAGGTTTAGTTCCCTTAACAGATAATCAATTACCGCCTTAATGTTGGGAAAATTGAATACCAAAGAATTATCGAGGATAAGCTGGCCAGATAATGCATCCTGTAAATGAGTCTTTAATTCTACTGCCTTAATGGAATCCATCCCCAGTTCAAAAAAACCTTTATGAACATCAATGCGAGTCACATCTGCTATAGAAAGCGTTTTTGCCGTCACGGACAAGACCAGTTCGGTGATTAATTTTTTGCGCTCTTTTAGGCTTGCCTTATTAAATTGGGTAATCCAGGTACCTTCCCCTGCAGGGTGTTCTTGCTGAACATCAGTTACTGCCAAATCAAGCGCTTTCTCTTCGGAAATATAATGCCATATCGGCTTAATCTGTTGCGTTTCTATGAGTTCCTGGCATTTGATGCGTTGTAATTTTCCACTCGAGGTTTTAGGTATGGTTTTGGGAGCCACCAAGATAATCTGCTGGGCCGTTAAATGAAACTGTTGGCTAATTTCACTTTGAATGTGTTCTACGATTTCAGGTAGATTCTTTTGGGCAGTTTGCTTGCGGATTTCAGCAACAACAACTAAAGCTTCTCGGTCTGCTTGCTGAATCCCGTAGGCAACCACGCATCCTTTTCGTATGGCGTGATCAGAATAGGTAACCGCATATTCAATATCCTGAGGATAGTAATTTTGGCCGAGAATAATAATCATATTTTTTATACGACCACTGACAAAAAGCTCACCTCCATGAATAAAACCTAAATCTCCTGTTCGTAGATAATGAGTACCTTGTTCATCTCCTTTTATCTGCGCGTGAAAGGTTTTTTCAGTTTCTTTAATGTTATTAAAATATCCTGAAGAAATTGATGCACCGTTAAGCCAAATTTCACCCACCTGATTCGCTAGGCACTCTTCAAGAGTATTGGGATCCACTATTTTTATATTAAACCGCGCTATCCCAGAGCTCACTAAAGACTTAGACAATTGGCTTTTATCAATTATCTCAATCACATTCTTACTATATTGCTCCGGGTCAATATTAATGATGGTGTCATCTATTAACTTTGGCTTACCTGAAACCAGAAGAGTTGACTCAGCAAGACCATAACAGGGTAATATCACCCCTTTACGAAGGCCTGCTTTTTTAAACTTATTATAAAATAACTCCATGGCGTAGGAATTAAGCGGCTCAGCACCATTAAAAGAGACCTCTAAACAACTGAGATCAATCTGGTTCACGAGCTCTTCAGGTGTTCTTAAAGCACATAACTCATAAGCAAAATTAGGTGCTCCAGTTATGTTACATCGATATTTCGTAATATACTGAACCCATCGTGAAGGTCGTTCTAAAAAATCGAGAGGAGACATTAAATTAGAAGTGACAGCTGTATATAGGGGAGTAATAACAGATCCAATTAAGCCCATGTCGTGAGTAGGCGGTAACCAAAAAAAACTTTCTGTCTTTTCTTGAGGTTGAAAGATAGTTCTTATAATTTCAATATTATCTAATAAATTAGCATGGGAGATCATGACTCCTTTTGGATGCCCTATAGAACCTGAAGTGTATTGTAAAAATACAATGTCGGTACCTAAACACTCTGGGAAAAGTGCTTCATCAAAGCTTAAAAATTGATGTTCCTCTATAGTTAAAGTGCTCATTTTCTGATTTTTAAACTGTTTAAATAGTTCAGAATGAACCTCATGAATCTCAACAAAATGTTTCAACATATTAGGTATAAAAAGCTCTGCCTTTTGAGCAAAATTAAATATTTTTGCCGTTTTCTTATCAAATAAGATTAATTGAGGAGTAGCATCTTGCATAATGTGTAAAAAACGGGTGGCCATGGACAGGTTCACAGGAGGAATTGCAGGTACGGCGATTACCCTTGCCAACAAACAAGCATAAAAACCTATGATAAACTCTAAACCAGGTCTTGCAGATAAGATAACCCTATCAAATGGTTTGGTCTTTTTTTGAATCTGGAAGGCTAAAGAGTGGGTTTTATCATATAATTCTGCATAAGTAATCGAAACCGCTTCATGATCACTTAACACAAATCGATAAGCTATTTTATCCGGATGATGTTTTTTTTGATGCGCCAATATGGCATTAATGGTTTGATAATGATTCTTCAAATACAACGCACTACTCTCTTGCTCAGATAGCATGATCAGCCCTCTAATACCATTATTTTTAATAATAATTATAGACTATCTATTAAGAACCTGCTGATTTACAGCGAATCTCAGTGGGAGTGTAATTTGTGATATCTAATCAGAAAACTCCCTAATTTTCAATCAATTCACTTCAATAAATCATTTCGCGACAGCGACTAAAATAATGATTTAAATTTGACCACCTGCCTTTGATTTCGGAGCTTAGGAGCATTTAATAGTAATGAGCGAAGCGAATTCATTTAAAGCAGTTTAAAAGAGGGGATTTAGATTTCTGCCTCGTCATTCATCGCTCTAAGTCGCAAAAATAAAAATAATGGAGTATTTTATTAAGAACAATGAGGAACGGAGCGAGCGAAGCAAGTGAGTAGGGTTCTGTCGAAAATAGAAAATCCCTGTTATAGTGCGCTATAAAAAAGGTTCACTATGATTAGTTTCCAAGGTCGTCATTTTCCAAAAGATTTAATATTGATGGCAGTTCGCTGGAAGCTTGCTTATCCACTGAGCTACCGCAATATTGAAGAATTAATGGATGAGCGAGGGGCCGATGTGGATCATTCAACGGTTCAAAAATGGGTTGTTCATTACGCACCGCAATTGGATCAGTCCTTCAGAAAAAGGAAGAATCCAGTAGGTAGTAGTTGGAGGATGGACGAAACGTATATCAAAGTAAATGGCAAATGGGTTTACCTTTATCGTGCAGTAGATAAAGAAGGGAATACCATTGATTTTATGTTATCAGAGACACGAGATCGTCCCGCTGTATTGAAGTTTTTCAAAAAAGCGATCGGTTCCAGTGGACTTCCTCAAAAGGTCAATATTGATAAATCAGGCTCCAATACAGCAGCACTGGAGCGTATCAATAACCTATTATTTATATTTGGATTATGGCATTTACTGTTTGAAGTAAGACGGATAAAATATATGAATAATATGGTAGAGCAAGACCATCGTGGTATTAAAAATATAACAAAATACACGCTTGGTTTTAAATCATTTGAAGCTGCTGAGGCAACCAT
>DAIAOV010000186.1 GCA_027437055.1 Legionella sp.
GGCCTAATTATTTTCTGCATTCAAAAACAATACTCTCGTCTGTTTCATTAGGTGATGCCTGCCTGTCAAATGCTTTAATTAAGCGCACTTGGCTAAAGCCAATTTCAGTAAGCAAATTAAGTAAGAACGATGGATCATGATAAATACGGATCTTGTATTCCTCTACTTCTGTATGAATAACTCGGTTTTCGTCAATGAGCTCATATTTACCTATTGAATAACAAATCTCTTTATCAAGCGTGGCTAACTGGCTGAGCACAATGAGCTTTCCATTTTCTTTGGGCCATCTAGAGCCTCTCCAAATACCTAATTCTTTAGGAACAGCATGAAGCGTTTCTGCCTCAAATACAAAAAGCCCATTATCATCTAAATGTTCATAAATAGTGTTCAAGGCCTTTAGGATATCATCCTGCTCTGTGATAAGACCAAATGAGCCGCTCGGTATAAAAATCAATTGATAGCGTTCAGATTGATTTAAATCATCAATAAAACCATGCCAAACCTTGAGGTTGAGATTTTTGACCTTTGCTTTAACATGTAGCCTTTCAAGCATAGAGTGACTTGCATCATAGCCGTGAACATCAAAGCCTTCTTCAGCCAAAGGCAATAAAAATCGGCCGGTACCGCACATGGGCTCTAAAATTGGGCCTTTAGCATCAGTAGCATAGCTACGATAGAATTGATATGCATCATGAGGGGCAGTGAGTTTACTCAATTCATACACTTCAGTACACAGATTTTGGTAGGTATCTAGTTTTTTCATTGTAGAGGTCATCGCTTTATCTCCATGACAGGTTTAGGTAGTCTATTGTTATCATGAAAATACCTATAAAAATAAATTACTTCTTTTCCATATCATAATCTCATAGTGATTTTCTCATCAAAAAAACATTAAAACCAGATAAAATTGTTATAGCTAATATCGGGCAACAATTTGCCCGACAAAATATTCCCATATGCCAATATGGCGGCCTTATGAATTTCCAAGAGCAACAATCCGTAATCGATTCCCATCAGGATCCAGAGCGACAAAAGTATAACCGTAGGGTACGATACATGGCGGTAGAATTATATTTAATTCTTTGGCTTGCCATTCTGCAAATAGCTCATCCACCTTTTTATTATTATCCACTGTAAATGCCAACTCCCCATTGCCGTTTTGTTTCTCTGGAGGTGGTTCAACACTGTGTTTCGCTTTCAATGCTAAAATCATTCCATTGGACAATTGGAATGCATGAAATGCCGGCGAATCTTCCTGTGGCATTATTCCAAGTAAATCCTGGTAAAAGTTGCTACTTATCGTCATATTATCAACATAAAGCACAATAACACTTGGTTCGAGTAACATATTTTCTCCTTATAAATTGCTAATTGATGTTATCGAACGTAGTTTATGGGTAGACACTGACAGTTTTTGTCAGTAGCGAGTATTTGTTTATTGAACAGATACTGGGTAGCAATATGAGTGATAGCCTATAATTATAAAATAATCCGCGTACATATTAGATTGCTTTTGAAATCCTACTATACCACAAGAAAGCTATTGAATAATTCTCTACTGTATTCAGATGACAACTTGGGAACGGGATATTTGAAATACGGATACTAAGGAAAGTATATGAATAAAACAATCATTCGCCGCTGGTTACCTTTAATTCCATCAATTTATCAATTCTTTAAACGTAGCCATCATAAACAGCAAAGTACAACGAGTAAAAGCCAGATTTTGAAGTTCGATTTAACTATTATTGGTGGAGGACCCGGCAGTTTGAGTCTTGCATCGGATTGTGCCCAATTAGGTTTAAAGGTTGCTCTACTTGAATCAGGTAAAATGGGTGGAGATTGTTTAAATTATGGATGTGTAGCGCTATTGGCTGCAGCAAAAACTTTTTATCATGCAAAGCACGGAGAATTTTTAGGGATACATAGTAAGGAGTTGACAGTTGATTTTCAGCAAGTGATGCAGCACGTACATCAAGTTATTGCCAATCTTGCTGAACATGATTCAGTGCGGCGCTTTGAGTCTTTTGGAGTCAAGGTAATTCAAGCAGAAGGGCGCTTTTTAAGCCCTAATACCTTGCAAGCAGGGGATACCGTTATTCAGAGTAACTATTTTGTGATTGCTACAGGTAGCTCTCCCGTTATCCCATTCATTCCAAAATTAGATCAGATTTCTTATCTGACCAATGAAACCATATTTTCTATAAAAGAAAAACCGAAGCATTTAATTGTAATTGGCGGTGGGCCAATTGGTTGTGAATTAGCTCAAGCTTTTGCCATGTTAGGTTCTGAGGTTACTCTTTTGGACGTCTTAAATATTTTGCCTAACGACGATGCTGATTGCGTTGCCATTGTTCATGAGCAATTGGAAAAGATGGATATTGCTATCTATGAGCAAATAAAAGAACTACAGATTAAATCCTATGAAAGCCCTAACATCACAGTATCCTTTAAGTATCAAAATACGCAATTGACAATTAGCGGAAGTCACCTACTTATTGCCGCAGGTCGTCAAGTAAATATTAATAGTCTTGATTTAGATAAAGCTAACGTTAAATATACGTCAAAAGCGATCGCAGTTAATGCCCGTCTACAAACAAGCAATAAAAAAATTTATGCTATTGGTGATGTGACTGGGGCATATCAATTTACTCATATGGCAGAATATCACGCAGGGGTGGTTCTACGTAATCTTGTGTTTAAAATACCATCTAAGGTTGATTATCGTGCAGTTCCTTGGGTAACTTATACTGATCCCGAATTAGCACATGTTGGGATGCTTGCGGCTGAGGCGTTAAAACGGTCGAATAGTAACATTACGGAATGGTCTTTTGTTGACAATGACCGTGCGCAGACAGAGCGAACGTTAAAGGGTAAAATTAAAATTGTCACCGATAAAAAGGGAAAAATCTTAGGGGTGACGATTGTCGGTCCTCATGCTGGCGAGCTTATTTTACCCTGGGTTATGGCGATACGTGAACGAAAGAGATTACGCACATTTACTGATGTTATTATTCCTTATCCTACGCTAAGTGAAATAAGTAAACGTGTAGCAGGGGCATTTTATAAACCTAAATTATTTTCCAACAAAACACGAACACTGGTTCGATGGTTGCAAAAATTAGGATAATGACATGATTGAACAATGTTTCCAGCATTGTTTACCATAATATCAGTTCGTCCAAGTTTTTTTATCCAATATGAAAACTTGAATTTCAATTTATACTGTCTATACTCAAAACAAACTCATCATGAGCCCAGCGGAGATTATTCCGAAGAAGAATAAGGTGTTGGGTGGGTTATCGTTAGACTTTCTACGCTAAATAAAAAAGAGAGAAAGCTTAATGTCAAATGTTAGCCGTAAAAAAAATGTCATGGGCTGTTCTCATGAGAACCAAAAGAATTTGGCTGGCAATACTCCTGGCTGTCAATTTTCTGGACCTTATCGACCACTTGAAGAAGCAGAGCAAATCCTCAAACAACCTTCTGATTTTGATCGCTTATTGCATGCTTGGTTAGCAGAAATCACTTTAGGCATATCACCTGCTATAGGGCAATCGGGTTGCTTTAAGAAATGTCTTGGGTTTCTATCATCCAATAGATCGTAAAGAGAATGGATGATAGA
>DAIAOV010000187.1 GCA_027437055.1 Legionella sp.
GAAATAAAGCAGGTTGGGATAATCGGTATCTCGCTCAGATTCTAATGTCAAGCGATTTTTAGCGCGATTGCCCTAATACATTAAGTGTAATCCATTTACAAATACACAAGCATTATGCCAAACTCACATCAATTATGATTGAACCAAAGAAAATGGAGATTAACCATGCCAAACTCACATAACGCTCCAGAAAAGCATTCATTTCCCTCAGACTTGGACGACAAAGTACGTCATCAAATTGCACAAGCAGTGAACCCACTCATTGCTGACGTTTTTGCTCTTTTTATAAAAACTAAAAACTTTCATTGGCATATGTCTGGCAGTCATTTTCGCGATTATCATTTACTTTTAGATGAACACTCAGAGCAAATCTTAAATATGATAGACATCCTGGCTGAACGCGTTAGAAAATTAGGAAAGAATACTATTCACTCTATCGGTGAAATAGCTCAATTACAAAAAATACAAGACAATAACAAAGAACACATGACCCCTATGGCCATGTTAGAAGAATTAATGAATGATAATAAAATATTAACTCAGCGCATGCGTGCCGCCCATGAAATCTGCAGTAATGGCAATGATGTGGCAACAACCAGTTTATTAGAAAACTTCATAGACGAAACAGAAAGACGAACATGGTTTCTATTTGAAACCCTAACGAATAACTAAATTAATAAAAGTAAGTCGGGCCAACGGGCCCAACCTACTTTATAAAAGATTAAGTTGATGCCATTACGTAAATATTTATTTTTTTTTATGGGCTATTTTGCGCACCAACATAGACGTTTCTTGCTAACTTAGGTTACTATATCTCTCCTATGTGTCCGCAGTATATCCATTAAATTCACTATGCCTAAAAAGTCTAATCACACGAAACTCATATCCTGTATTGTGCCTATTTATAATGAAGAAGCGTTAATCGCTGAATTTATTACTGCTCTTGATAAAACACTGAAAGACTTAACCTATCCCTATGAGATAGTACTAGTCGATGATGGCAGTCGGGACAATACCCCTTTGATTATTCACCAGATGAGAACCCAGTTTCCCTTTCGTTATATTCGATTTAGCCGCAATTTCGGCAAAGAAAATGCACTTAGTGCGGGCCTCGATCACGCACGCGGTAATGCAGTCATCATGTTGGATGGTGATTTTCAACATCCATTGGAACTGTTAAGCGAATTTATTGCTAAATGGGAAGATGGCTATGATATGGTCTATGCAGTTCGCAATAACCGCTCTGATGAATCCTGGCTAAAACGCACCTGCGCCAAAGCTTTTTATCATTTAACCTCCAAAATAAATCGGATTAATATCCCTGCCAATGCAGGTGATTTTAGATTATTAGACCGAAAAATAGTCAATGCCCTGCAAAAATTACCGGAACGTAACCGTTTTATGAAAGGTTTATACAGTTGGGTAGGCTTCAAACAAATTGCCATCCCATTTGAGGTACAACCGCGTAAATCAGGCACATCTCAATGGAACTTTTATTCTTTGCTTGATTTGGCAATCACAGGTATTACTTCATTCAGTGCCTTTCCACTGAGAATGATTGCATTAGGAGGCATGGTAGTTGCCTCCCTAGCTATTTTTTATGGTATTTGGATTATTCTCAGTACTTTTATTTTTGGTATACAAACACCAGGATGGGCAACCATAGTCACTGCTTTAACCTTTTTTGGTGGGTTACAATTATTTGCTTTAGGTGTGGTAGGAGAATATATAGGTAGAGTTTTTGATGAAGTCAAACACAGACCCTTGTATATTATCGATGAGGAATCGAGTTTTCATGACATCCATCCCTAAATTAAGCCATAGACTAATTTATTTTGCTCTTATAGGTGCAAGTGCTGCTTTAATTCATATTGCAACAGTGCTTGGCCTAGTCACCTATTTACAGGTTAGTCCGCTGATTGCCAATATTTTTGCTTTTTTACTCGCTTTTAATGTCAGTTTTTTAGGGCATCGATATTTGACGTTTTCCAATTTACATGATGAAAAAGAATTGAGTTTACCTCATTTCTTTCTGGTCGCATCCTCAGCCGGAATACTTAATGAATTACTTTATTTCTTATTATTGGAATACACCATTTTAAATTATTTAATCGCTCTAATCTTAGTTTTAGGAACGGTTTCTATATATAGCTATTTATTATCAAGATTCTGGGCTTGTCGTTAGTACCACCTCCTAACCGTTCAGGGGCAATCTTGAATCTTGGAGGAGTGCTAGGTTTGAGTCTCGATTAACCCTAAGTTTTTATTGATATTATAGATCTAACCATGAAAATGCTGATAAATTCGCTGTGCTAAACTTTCACTAATACCAGGAACTTTAGCTATCTCTTCCATAGACGCTTTGGCCAGCTCACGTAAACCACCAAAACGGTGAAGCAAGGCCTGGCGACGTTTAGCTCCTACCCCTTCTATAGTTTCTAGGGTTGAATTAAGACGTATTTTTTGCCTCTTCTTCCTGTGGGCAGTGATAGCGAAGCGATGAGCTTCATCTCGTATGTGTTGCAATAAGTGAAGCGCTTTTGAATCTTCAGGTAAGGTAAACTCCCGTGCTTCATCTACCAAAATCAATCGCTCCCAGCCTGCTTTTCTATCGGGTCCTTTGGCCACACCCAGTAAAATCACATCAATAATATTTAATGAGGCTAAAACCTTTTTTGCCACTGCAACTTGGCCTTTACCCCCATCAATAATGAGAACATCAGGTAATGATTGCAATTCAACTAAACGTTTGAAACGTCGTGTTATAGCTTGCTCCATCGCAGCATAGTCATCCCCGGGTGTAATTCCTTCAATGTTAAAACGTCTGTACTCACTAGGACAGGGCCCCTGATCGTCAAAAACGACACAGGAGGCTATAGTTGCCTCGCCCTGAGTATGACTAATATCAAAACACTCCATCCGTCTTATCTGTTGAGCCAAACCTAATAATTGTTCCAACGCATGATAACGAGCCCTGGTCGTCGCATGCTGATTCACGTGTTCAACCACAGAAATACGTAAATTATTTAATGCAAAATCCATCCACCTTGATTTTACACCACGAGGATTCACTTGAATCTTACAGGATTTACCTCGATGCTGTGACAAAATTTCCTCTAATGAACCATGTTCCTTAAGTAATTGATTAGTAATAATTAGAGCTGGAATTCGCTCTGGATTATCTAAATAATAGAAGCCGATAAAGGCTTCGAAAGTTTGTTGCCACAACTCATCAACGTCTTGAACTTCTGTTAAACTTTGATGTGGTACCGTAGGAAAAAAACTGTGGCTGGCTAAAACTTGCCCTTCTCGTATGGTCGCGCATTGAATACATGCAAACCCAGGCAGCACATCGATAGCAATTGCATCAGCATCCCCACGTAATTGCACTACAGCCTGTTGTTCCTGTACCAAACGCAAGTTTTTAATCTGATCACGTAATAATGCCGCTTCTTCAAAATTGAGTTGATTAACCGCCTGCTCCATTCTTTGCGTCAGCTCAT
>DAIAOV010000188.1 GCA_027437055.1 Legionella sp.
ATTCAACCAACTGAAAGATGTGACTGTGATGTTATACATGAGGATACTGTTAACCAAGTTCGAGAAAAAATGCCTCAAGAAGAAACCCTATATGATCTTGCGGAGCTATTTAAGGTCTTTGGGGATTCAACAAGAATTAAGATACTCTGGGCGTTAGATGAAGCAGAGATGTGCGTTTGCGATATTGCATTCTTATTAAATATGACCCAATCAGCAATTTCTCATCAGCTAAGAGTCTTAAAGCAGGCTGAACTAGTAAAGAGCAGAAGAGAAGGAAAGATTGTATTCTACTCTCTTGAAGATGAACATGTAAAGCAAATATTTGACCAAGGATTAATTCATATTTTAGAAGAAAGAAAGTAAAGGAGGGCCAGTAATGTTAAAGAAGGAAGTAATTTTAGAAGGTTTAGATTGCGCAAATTGTGCAGCTAAAATTGAAGATGAGGTTAATAAATTAAATGGAGTCAAAGCCTATATGAACTTCATGAACAAGACATTGACTTTAGAAACTGAATCAGAGCAAGAGTATAAGAATACACTACAGCAGGTTGAAACCATAGTGCACAAGCACGAACCGGATGTGGCAGTGAAAGAAAAATCCATTAGCAAGAGCAATAAAAAAGTATTAATACTTGAAGGACTTGATTGTGCGAATTGTGCTGCAAAGATTGAAGCTCAAACACAAAGCCTTGAAGGAGTAAATAGTGCAACCGTTGATTTTGTTACTAAGAAGCTGACAATTGAAGCGGTCGATAAAAAGGAATTTGGTAAAATTCTTGGAGAAGTAACATCCATTGTAAATAAACTTGAGCCGGATGTTAAAATAGTTGATGCAGAGAAGAAAAAGGTGAACAAAAGCATAGTAATGCTTGAAGGACTTGGATGCGCGAATTGTGCAGCTAAAATGGAAAAAGAAATAAGCGGTTTAGAAGGAGTGGAGTTTGCTGCAGTAGATTTTGTTTCGAAGAAACTAACAATGGAAATAAGTCCGAAAGTCAACCGCACTGAATTAAATGAGAAGATTGAAGGCATTGTAAAAAAAATCGAACCGGATGTAAAGATTGTTTTTGAGAAAGATACATCTAAGGCCAACATAAAAGAAAATAATGAAGAGGAAGAAGAAGGTGTCAACAAAAAAGAAATCATAAGACTTGTGGTCGGTGGAGCAATATTTGCGGTAGGTATTATTTTTAATTTTCAAAATTGGCTTGAGCTTACCTTATTTATAATAAGCTATATCATAGTTGGCGGAGATGTTGTTTTACGAGCAATAAAAGGTATCGCTCGAGGCCAGGTGTTTAGTGAGCACTTTCTTATGAGTGTCGCTACAATTGGTGCTTTCTTCATCGGTGAGTATCCGGAAGGTGTAGCTGTTATGATGTTCTATCTGGTCGGTGAATTGTTCCAGAATGCTGCTGTAGGACATTCCAGAAAATCAATCCGTGCTTTGATGGATATTAGACCTGACTATGCGAATTTAAAAGTTGGCGAAGAACTGAAAAAGGTATCCCCTGAGGATGTAAGTATTGGCGATATTATCGTTGTAAAACCGGGAGAAAAAGTTCCGCTAGATGGCAAGGTAATAGAAGGAAGATCAATGGTGGATACATCTGCATTAACAGGTGAATCCGTTCCGCGCGAATTGGAGCCAGGGAAAGATGCTTTAAGCGGATTTATTAATAAGAATGGTGTCCTAACGATTGAAGTAAAAAAAGATTACAGCGAATCGACTGTGTCTAAGATTTTGGATTTGGTTCAAAATGCCAGCAGCAGGAAAGCACCAACTGAACAGCTTATAACAAAGCTTGCAAGGTATTATACTCCGGTCGTAGTATTTGGAGCATTAGCCTTAGCAATTATACCACCATTGGTGATCCCTGGTGCTACCTTCTCTCAATGGATTTATAGAGCCTTGGTATTCTTAGTGATATCCTGCCCATGCGCACTAGTGATTTCTATACCCTTGGGATTCTTCGGCGGTATTGGAGGAGCATCAAAGAGAGGTATATTGGTAAAAGGCAGCAACTACCTTGAAGCCTTAAACAATGTGGAAATAGTTATTTTTGATAAGACAGGGACTTTAACTAAAGGGGTATTCAAAGTTACAGAAACAAATCCACAAAATGGTTATACAAATGAAGAACTTATAGAATATGCAGCATATGCAGAAAGCTATTCAAACCACCCAATTGCACTTTCAATTATAAGTGCTTACAATGCCGAAATAGATAAGAACCGAATTGAAAACTACCAAGAAATTGCGGGACATGGAATCAAGGTTAATGTCTATGGCAAAGAAGTCCTTGCTGGCAATGCCAGATTAATGGTCAGTGAAAATATTAAATACAATGATGTTGAGACTTTAGGAACTGTAGTACATGTTGCAATAAATAACAAATATGCAGGTAATATCGTTATTTCAGATGAAGTGAAAGAAGACTCAGCACATGCAATTAAAGAGCTTAAATCTCTCGGCATCAAAAAAACGGTAATGCTTACTGGAGATTTAAAGAAGGTAGGTGACAAAATTGGCAAGCAGCTTGGTTTGGATGAAGTTTATTCAGAATTGCTGCCTGCTGACAAGGTTGATAAACTCGAATTGCTGGATAGTAAAAAATCCACTAAAGGAAAACTTGTATTTGTTGGCGACGGTATCAACGATGCGCCTGTACTCGCAAGAGCCGATATTGGAATGGCCATGGGTGGTCTGGGTTCCGATGCAGCGATTGAAGCTGCAGATATCGTAATCATGACCGATGAGCCATCCAAGATAGCATCTGCGATAAAAATAGCAAAAAGAACAAGGAGCATCGTATTTCAGAATATAGTGCTTTCATTAGGCGTTAAAGCCATATTCCTTGTATTAGGTGCATATGGAGTGGCTTCAATGTGGGAAGCAGTGTTTGCAGACGTGGGAGTTGCCATAATTGCAATATTAAATGCAATGAGGGTAATGAATACAAAAAGTATATAAGCCTACATGATTTATTAACCCCTTGATTTATTTCCTCAAAGATAAAATCAAGGGGTATCTGTATTTAAATTTATAAGGAGGAGAAAATGTTCTATATTTTTATTATCACAATAGTGACAGGGATTGATCAGTGGACTAAATATCTTGTAGAAACACAATTAAAACCGATAGGTGCTATACCCATAGTTAAAGATATATTCCATTTGACTTATGCAAGGAATACAGGAGCAGCTTTTAGCATATTGAGGGATAAGCAGGCATTTTTAATATTAGTCACAGCCATTGTTGTTGGCGCATTAATATACTATTTGATAAAAATATTAAAGACAGGAGAAGTAGCCTTTCCTAATAATATGTCTTGTCACAAAGCGCACACATAACATTTACTTAACCTGCAGCTCGAGCTTGGCGCGCAATCTGCCTCAAGGATTCAAACTAGCAGATTGCGTGTTAGGCTGGGTTTTCAAGGTGGTAGCGGTTGATAGGTC
>DAIAOV010000189.1 GCA_027437055.1 Legionella sp.
TCGGCGGAATGTATGTCCAGAGGGGTTAAATATCACGGCGCTCAACAGTTACTTCCACCTCTTCAGCGCGAAATCCCTTAGCATCCTTTTTTGCTTTAAATTGAACACTATCTCCTTCATAAAGATTTTTGAAGCCAGAGGCTTTGATGGAACTAAAATGCACAAAATATTCTGTTCCTTCACTTAGAATAAAACCAAAACCTTTGTCTTTGTTAAACCATTTTACTGTACCACGTTGCTCGTCTGACATACCTGATTCCTTTTCATGTAAATACCTCGTGCAAAATATATTCCTCTAGTGAATTCGTGAGGTAACACCAACTTCTAGAATAATTTTGAGAGCATCCTGCATTCTCAAAATAAAGCTTATTCAACATATCATATTCATACCAAGAATAAATTACAATGCAAGTATATTAAGGATATAAAATTCGATGGTCGATATTTTTTATGTTGACACTCTCTTTAATCCTTACTTAAGCGGATTTACTGATAATTAAAACCACTTCAATAAGCACATATTTAATGTAAGCAGCATTTTTTGTATTTTAACCCGCTACCGCAAGGGCATGGATCATTTTTTCCCGTTTTGATACCCGCACGCTAAAATCGTTTGGAATGCTTTGGTAATTTATAAGAACATCATCTAGAGAATCTAATAAAACGGGGACGACACCATATCACTTTCAATGTAGAAGGCAATATATTTATCTAAAAACAAATAAAAAGCACAACTAGTTAATATTTTGTTAATGTTAAAGATTTATTATTTTGCTCATAAATTTAACATAAAAGGGTAAATTATGGGTAAAGTAATTCTTATTCATGCTAATTGTAAAAATCCTACTGCAAAAGGTGATTTTGCTTTTGCAGGTAATATGGCAAAGGACATTGTCCACGAACTTGCTAGACAGGGAATAACGGATATTGATGTCGTTTTAGTGAGTACACTTGATGGGATACCTCGTTTTTCTAGTATGTATGGACTTCCTGTGAATGATCGTATATCGGTAGAAGGTACTAGTATTGCCCTGTCTTCTTTAGAGACGTTTGATGCGGTTGACAATACAGTCGTAGCATTTATTGATGCCAACCGTTGTAAGCATGCCCCAGCAGATATTATCAAACGAGTTCTTTCCCCTGATAGTAAATTCTTATTTGTGGGGAATGTAAACCAGATGGCTTTTGCAGATTTGTTTACACAATCTCTCTACCGTATGCAAGCGAAGATGGATCAAGCAAAACTCTATGATTCTTTTGATGATGGCGATATGTTGATTGGAAGTGCTGGTCTTGGATCAGACCGATTAGGTATTCCCTCGATTACCAAAGCAGAAGATTTACCTACATTATCAAGTTCTGATCAGGCAAAGGTTCCCACAGGTAATTATGGATTTATGTATCTTGCTGCAGTAGATCCTTCTAAAGATTACAAATTAATTGCGCAATACATTAAATTAAGTGATCAAGACAAATATATCCTTGTTGGGCAGTTCACCAATAAAAAATATGAAATCCAATATGCTTATGATCATGATATGACGTTAGCTGCGTCTAAACCTCTGCCGGCAATTGAATACCATCAATCATTACCAAACGGCGTGATGCGTCAAACAGTTGCCCACGCGAACGGTTCATTGGTTTTGTCAACTGGTGTTACAAGTACTTTGGAAGCGATGCGAGACAAAAAGTTACCTTATTATCAAGATATGGATAATAATACAGAATTTGTTGCAGCTTATTTAATTGCAGTGAAGTCAATGGTATCTAGTGATACTTCTTTATTTGGAGCAATGCCTCAGATGATTATTGAACTGTCTAACTTGCTTTTTGCTAACAAACCATTAAGCAGAATGGATATGGAGCGCACCGATACTTTGTTAAAATTGGATTCTATTAACTCAAGATTAGTGAACACGAATCAAGCAATTATCGATAAATCTAGCGGTAAAATCGCACCTAGGCTTCTTGGTTTTCTTGGTGAATCACGGAAAACAAATGATCCAGTACAACTTGCTCACGTGTGTGCCTCATTACGCAAATCAGGTGAAATGGGCAGTCCAGTACATGATCAGGCTCTAAGAAGGGCAGCGACTTGGGGACGTTTATTTGAACTTAAGGTACTTATTAAATCCATGTCTAAACCGGATCTAGATAAAGCAGATCCTACTTATGAGCGTTCCGCACTGCAGTGGGCTGTCGCTAACAAAAATTTTGATTGTGCTCGTGCATTGGTAAAGGCTGGCTCTTCTTTAGACCTTCAGGATAAGGATGGTCAAACTGCGTTGCATAAAGCAGTGAAACAAGGCGATCGACAAATGATTAAAATGCTTATAGATTCTGGTGCTTCGATAGATATTCCTGATCGCTCATACCATAGTCCTAAAGATTGTGCTCCGGATAGCGGCATTTTGTTATTTATTAATGATTGTCATTCTCATATAAAGAGTCAACCAACTGTAAGCACCTTTTAACCATACAGTATAATCAAGGTTGGATTGCCTATTGGTAATCCAACCTTATATAACTGCCGATAGGGTGCAACCTCGTGATTGATTTCGCCATCTATGATCAAAATTAACTTGCTAACGCGCGAAGTGTTTAGCTACGTTCTGCACGTTGCATTGATCGGTAAAACAGTTTTCATCCACAATGACTCTATGGCTGCACAAAGTTTTTTAACATCCCTATGCGGAGGTTTTCAGCCAGCTGGATTAATGTGCATTAAATTCAACTCAGTAGGTGGGTGGTTCATTACATTAAAACCACGCTCGACCATATTCACAATAATTAGAGACAAGACATCGAGTAAATCAAATTCAAAGCGTGTTCTAAATAGATGGCTGACGAGTGGTTGATTATCATTTAATTTAATGCATTGTTTTTTGAACTTGTCTATGCGTTCAGAATAAATTTCAGGTATAAGCATCGGCCAAATTCCATAAATAATATTTTTTCCTTCATAACAAACAATTCTGGCGTAAATAATACACTCAACGGTTAAACTTGGCCTCAGTTGTGTATCAAAAATATGGTGCTCAGTATCAAATAATAAATCTATTATAATAATAGAGCCATCATGGCTAATATTTTTTACCTTATAATAACTGAAGTATGTGGTATTAAGATTATTGAAAAGCTCGGTCTCAGAGAAACTTAAACCGATATCTTTTTGTTGATTCAATTCTAAAGCTATTGTCTTATCGTTAATATTTTTTTCATCTTGCTCCATTTGTTCAAATAAATCGGGAACCCAATTATATAATGCCCACGGAATAATGAAGGGCCTTGTAATCCGTTCAACCAAATTATCTACACTTTTCCCACTATATCCTATAAATATCAATCTAAATAGAATGGTGGCGATAGGCCTTGTTTCTTAGCTCAATAATAGACCATTATAAGCTAGATTTCAGAAATTAATGATATGCTCTGAGCTCTTTA
>DAIAOV010000018.1 GCA_027437055.1 Legionella sp.
GGTGTTGGTTATCTTCTTGCAGCACTATTTACTCGTAGTTTTACACCAATAAAAGTGAACACGGATAGTGCGAATCAATTGGATGAAACTCAAGAAGCGGTTAATAGGTTACAAGCGTAATTTTTGTCGGGCAATTTATTGCCCGACCTATTATGTTATTCCTGGTTTTTCTTCCTCAACCTCTGTTGTTGTTTCTTCTATTTTAACTCTTTGGGATTGGAACAGTCTTGGACCACGTGACTGACGAAGATCAGATCTCGCTTTTTTGTTAGGGTGTTGTTTGTCTTTTGTTTCTGCAACCTCGTCTTTGTTTTCTTCTGCGTCTGCTATTAAGTCGTTATATTTACGCTTTTTACCTTTCCCTTGCTCTATAAGCTCATCATCCGAGCCTTTTTGTTTTTTTACTTCTTGTATTTCATTTGTTGATTCTAAATTAGGTTCTTGAGATTTCCGTTTTTCAATATGAGAGTCTTTTGTAAGATCGGCCTCTTTTTTAAATAATAACATTGCAAGGTCAGGATATTGGTACTCTTTAGCCATAAAAAGCAGTTTATTTGTGGTCTCAATATCGATTTCTGCATGCTGTTCAATAAAATAGGTCACTAAAGGCGTATTCCTAGCTTGCACTGCCAGTAAAATAGTTTGATAAAAATCATCGCCTTGGCGGATTAAATCAGGCTGCACTTCCAATATCAATTTAACTATATCTAAATGACCAAGTACAGTAATCAGTTTAAGTCTTGATAAATCCGCATTGTCCGAAAGATGCGCCTCTACTATAGTACTCAATTGCTCCACTCTTAAAATATGATCATCATATGAAACCATATTAGAAAGATAGGGAATAATAGAACTAATCAAGAGTGATAACATCAGATCCCCTGCACTAATCTCAGCCCCAGCGGCAATAAGCTGCCTAGCAACTTCCACGTGATTAAATACCATAGCTAGAATAAGTGGTGTTACATTATCATTAGTTTTAGCATTAACGTTGACTCCGGCCGCAAGAAATAACCTTACAATATCGACATGGCCCTGCTCAGCCGCATAATGAAGCGGAGAATGTTTCCTAAAATGAGACGGGGTATTAGCATGAACTCCTGCATCAAGTAGTAGTTTCACTACCGCAGCATTACCTGACTTAGCAGCATAATGAAGTGTGCTATGTCCATAGGTAGTAGTCACAACGTTAACATTAGCTTTTGCGTTAATAAGCAGCTCGACTACTTCTGCATAACCACCCTGAGCAGCCCAATGCAGAGGAGCCAATCCAGCATCTAATGACAGCCCATCATTTATTGCAGCGTCTACTCTTGCATTGAGACCGATAAGATACTTAACGAGCTTGCTATGGCCATTGGCTGCTGCCCATGAAAGCGCTGTACGATTATTGATATCTTTGCTTTCGAGTAGGTCTGGTCGATACCCTAGAATCTTCGCTACTAAGTTGGACAAGCCTAAAGACGCTGCCAGATGGATTAGTTGAAGCCCATCGCCACTACATGGTTTATCAAGCTGATTTGTTATATCTGCTATTGTGTTTAACGAAACAAATTCATCCAGCTCCTGATTGCAGATCAGAAACCAATAAAAAAGTTTTTTTCCTTGCTCGTCAGTCTCCTTTAGCACCTCTCCTTGTGGACTTAGATATTTCTTTTTTATCTGTTGATAAAGATAATCTAATACCGGCTGATTACGTATTTTTTTAGCCAGATCCAATAAAGACGTTTGCTTTTTGTTTCTGCTATCTAAGATTGTGTTTAGTTCCGTTTCCTGGAGAGTTGTAATATCTGTTCTAACAATAGCTATAGCTAATTGTTGCTGATTTTTGGGCCACAGTTTAATCTCACTATCTAAAGCGCTGAGAAATTCATAGCGCCAATTGATCTTTGATTTATTAACCAGCTCTTTAAATAAATTGGGAAAAATTTCCTCAAATTTCATTTTCCATAGAACATTATCTTCAGCCGATTGTCCTATGTGATGATTAACCAAGGACAAAGCCAATAATATTTTAAAGGGTAAAAATAAAAATATACTCGTTAAAACTTCCGGAGAAAAAGACTCCAAATTTATTTTAGTACTTTCTTCAGAAGCTTCTTGAGCACCTGTTAATGAATATTCTGGCTGAAGACCAGCATGAAACGATTTTTCAATTTTTTCTGCGCCCATTTACTAACCTATTGTATATCCACTGAAACGGAGCGGCTTATTTTAGCACCAGTTGAAGATATTGTATCTCACAATATCATCTCGAGACCCACACATCGGAACTCTATTTAAATACTATGAGTCAAACAAGTTAATTTAATTTCATCTCCCAAAGACAGTATGGTCTCTGTTCCAAATGGAATCGGTTGATTGTCATATCCATGACCTATACCATGTAGCCTTACCACAGGAATAGCACACTGCTCCGCAAAGCGCTGTAGGACAGGTTCGATTTTGGAGGAATTATCGGGTTCTTTTCCTTCAAGAAAATCAGCGAATACAATGGCTGCAGCATGATGAAAAACTCCTGCTTGAGTCAAATGCTCCAACATGCGATCCACTCGATAACCCCGCTCTCCTATTTCCTCTATCAAGATAATTTTATTGCCTGCATCCATCTGCCAACAAGTAGCGATACCTGCCTGAATGAGTGATAGATTACCTCCTGTGAGAGAAGATTGAATCACCTGACTCTGCAATGCATAGGAGTTCATTGGCATTAATCCAGTAAATTCAACATGTTTTATTGTACCAAACAAAATTGCCTTTAAAGAAGCAATGGACTCCACAGAAAAACGATCAGGGGCCGGAACTCCATGAATAGTTGGCCAACCCCAGGCCTGCTGTAAATAGAGTTGCAAAGCGGTAATGTCGCTCATACCTACAAAGATTTTTACTGATTCAGGTGGATATACTTCCGTTAGTTTTGGAATTAAGCGCATAGAACCATAGCCACCACGCGCGCAAAAAATGGCCTTGCTTTGTGGATTTAATAAAGCCTGCTTCAAGTGCTTAAAACGGGCTTCATCGGTATTAGCGCACAATACGTCTGTTCCAAAAATATCCTCTTTAACAATACAGATTAACTGCCATGACTCCAATAACTCTCTCATTGCAGCGAGTTGTCGATCAGAACAACGTGACGCAGGGGCAATAATTTCCACAGTATCACCCGCTCTTAATATAGTAGGCATTTTGTGCATGGTTTATCTAAACCGCTTTAGAATATAACGCAAGTGCATTACCTTCTGAGTCAAGAATAATTGCTCTATGGCCATAAGGTCCTATTTGTTCTTTTGGACTAAGTATATTACTACCTTGTTTTTTCGCTTCATCAATAGCACGATCTAATCGTCCTTCAACACTCAGATAAACCAATGGGCCATTTTGAGAGGGTTTTCTATTTTCCATAACACAAAGACAGCCTGAAACATTATCTTGAGTATGCGGTAAAAGGCCAAATTCAAAACCATGTTCTGTGATTTTTTCCACTGGCTTATTTAGAACTGCTGAATAAAAGTGTATAGCTCTGTCTAATTCAATTACAGGGATATCAATCCAGCAGAAAGTGTTCATTTGACTCATAGTGATTTTCCTCGTCTATTAGAATTACTTACTCGATCTCAATAACGATTTAGTAGCAAATGGAATTTTACAAAATACTTTGTCATACGCCAAACAATGAATTTTCGTTATTTGTTCAAACGGAGCTAATTTCTTTTTTATGAACTCACCGCGCGTACTACCCGGATTTCCTTCATACCAAATAGTTGCTATATGAGTATTTTGCAGTAAAGCCTCTATTCCTATTGTTCCTATACGGTTATAAGCTACATCCAAATACCAAAGTGTCGTGTTTTGTGCTAAGGCAACAGCCCCCGAGTCACCTATATAATTATGTGTCAACATCAAAATATTAATCTCTCTATTTTTTGCCAAAGCAATAGCCCCCTCATTACCTATTTGATTCCCCGCAAGGACAATAGAGGATAGATGAGAATTAAAAGCCAATGCCTCAGCACCTTGATCATCAATATGATTTACTAAATCTGGAAAATCCATATCATCATAGTTACCCAATTGTACGAATTCCAAACCAGGCATAGCAGCTATAGCTGCGGCGCCACGCGAGCTTACGTTAGCATTGGATAAATCAATAAAATTGATACGCTCATTAGCCGCCAAGGCAATCGCTCCGTCATCCCCCAAATTGCTATACCCCATCGCCAGTGAAGTAAGATTGGGCATCCGCGCGATCAACTTCGCCTCATTTGCTCCTAAGTTACTGTAATATAAGCCTAATGTAGATAGTTTTTGATTCTGTCCAAGAGCAGCAATACTCTCATGAGCTATAGTACTCAGATCCCCTACCCATAGAGTGTCTAAAGTGGTACTTTTTGCCAATGCCAAAAACCCATTATTACCTATTGGATTATTGAGCAATACTAAGCCTTTTAACTGAGGATTATTTGCTAAAGCAATTGCTCCCTCATCACCAATTTCACTATCCAGCGCATTGATATTCTCTAAGGTAGAATTATTGGCAATAGCTATCGCTCCATCAGAACCAATAGGATTTTTACTTATATCAAGATAAGTAATAGAGGATATTTGAGCTAATTGCGCTGCTCCCTTGGGCCCAATATTATTATGAGATAAAGAAAGTACAGAAATGTCTTTATGTTCCTCAAGATAGGTACGTAGGCTAGGAATATCTTCGTCATTAAGCATGCAATAATCCATAACTAAAAATTTCACATCCCCATAGTCGATCACCTTATCATTGACCTGGGTGATGCATTTATTAGGCTTAAAGACGTCTAATGAATTGGCATTCCCCAAAGGCGTTGTCACACTGCAAATTAAAGATAAAACAAAAACAGAATTTTTAAACATAAGACCTGTCCCTAATGATTAAAGCAACTTCCCATCGGTATCATAAAAATGTTTCCGCAAAAGATAAATAGTAAAATGACACAAGAGAGTTAAGAGAATGACTAGTGTAATTTTCTTTTAATATTGCTACTCTTTACTTAAGATCATTTTTTTCACTTCGATGAATTACCATGAACACTAGTCCAATTGAACGCTTTTTACAATCTCCAGCCTTTGCCGTGATAGGCGCCTCATCTAATAGGGAAAAATACGGTAATAAAGTTCTGCGTTGTTATATGCAGCATAGAAAGGTTGTTTATCCTGTCAACCCACTAAAGCAACAAATTGAAGGAATACCAGTTGTTCATTCAATCAATGAGTTACCCAAAGAGGTAAAGAGTATTTCCGTTATTACTCCCCCGCAAATTACAGAATATATTGTGGATGAGGCAATTAAAAAAGGAATAGAGAATATCTGGATGCAGCCAGGTACAGAAAGCGATTCTGCTATAAAAAATGCAATAGAGCACAGAATGAATGTCATCGCTGGAGGGCCTTGTATTTTAGTGTTTATGGGGTATGAAGAACACTAAGCACAGCAAATCTTTGCACGAGACCAAAAGAAAAAAGCAGTATTTTACCAGTTCTACGTCCTGTGGCTTTTCTGGATTCCGCGGACAAGTCGCGGAACGTAGCCTGGGGCGCTGCCTTTTATGTCACATTCACGTTATTAACGAAATTCCGTCAATGGATGCAGATTCTTGTCAGGCAGAGTCAACCCATGTACTTCAAATTTAAAACTCTTATCTGAATAATTATCCAAATAATGCTGTAATTGTTTGATATAATTTTTTTGTTCAGAGGGATCCACAAAGCTTTGGTACCAAATTCTTTTATATGTGTTCAAAATATTCATCTCTTAGGATTTAATAACCGCAGAAAGAATTCTATTGAAGGAATTTTCTGAAAATTTAACTGGTTTTAATAATTTGTTAATCTTAATAAAGTACACTATGACCATTAAATAAACTTAATTGGATGTTAATTGATGTCATCATATGTAAGAAAACTATCTTTTTTTTGCGATAAAATAGAACGTACCTATGACAATGTACTTCATTCAGTTGTAAAGCTTATTGATGAAGGTGAAGAATTTTACACACCCCATGTAGAAGCCAACTTCATTTTAAAACTTATATCTAAATTACGAAATGATTTTAATCATAATCCCCATCTAACCATAAATACATTAGAGGAAATGCTGAAAGGGGGGCATCTTAAATTTGTAGACGATGGCTCACTTTATAATGAGTTAGTTGCAACATTTCAAGAATGTCTTTACGAACGTACTTCTTCCCATGAATCATGTACTCAACAATATTCTTTTTCAGGCCCGGTAGTTAAAGAAGTACTATTTGGTGTTTCTTATGATGAGGATGGTAATCTCAATACGTGGATTCAATTTGAAAAACATAATACAAGAAACATCTTCAATCTTATTCTACATCTCTTGGACTATATAGTTCATAAATTCACAGGACAAAATGTCGGCCCTTATGGTCTATCAGACTATACAGAAAATAACCCATTAGTTTTAAGCGCCAGATAAATAGTACCCGATCCCTCACAGTCGCGACTTGGATTTTGAATTGCAGCCGGATTATATAACTTCTTATCCGAGCCGCGCACGTCAGTAAGCGGAGCTTTTGTTGCGCTTCGTTTAGCGTCAAACCTACCTGTTAACTCAAAATGCACTCTTTATGGGAGTTGTTGTTCATAAAATAAGCTATATCATGCCGGGCCAAAGGGCCCGACCTACGTTACAAAGCGTTTGAAGAAATATAGAGTTAAATTTCAAATGCTCCTCTTGCTGTTAACTCTACGAAATCCTCCGCGGTATGTCGAGATACTTCTGGTCTTTGTCGAAACAAACCAGCAATAGAAGCTTTAGATTCTTTAGGCTGCCTGTTAATATAGTCCATTTTTGACGCTTCTTCAGCTTCCAAAGTATCTATTTCAAACAAGTCATTTTCAATCTGCTCAATAAAAGCATCATGAGTAGAACCATTGGCTATAAATTCTGTGGAATTTTGAGAAAACACAGTTCTAAATAAATTATCCATCTGAAGTTCAGTAAGTTCTTTGGATAGTTTCACATGCTGTTCACGTTTTTCATCTACAACTGAATCCAATTTATTTTCTATCAGCCCACCTAAGTCAATGATAGCCTCAACTGCCAAGCTAGATAATAAAATTACAGATAGTGTTTCAATAATTACAAGAGAAAGACCTAACAGCGGCATGGTTGCAGTTAAAGCCATTATCAGCGCTGGAGCAACAATAACAGCTGTCAGCAATAATAAATACAATGATATCATAGCGCCATATGCAAGAATTGGTTTTAATACAGCAAATACAGACTCTGTGTTTTCTATAGATTCAAACAACTCCTTGGCTTCTTTGGTCTTTGCTTCTATTTCAGCCTTCAGTTTTTCAAAACTGGGATCATCAGTTAACATTTTGGCATATTTTATTCGGGCTTCTTTAATACTTTCGTTATGAACTTGTAACCTATCCATAATTCTGGACAATAATTGTCTAATTGCAGCATTGTCTCTATTCAGAGATCCAATCCATTGCAATAATAGTTTTCTGTCTCCACTGTCCTTAGTAAATTTCAATTCTTTTTGCAAACGGTACTTTAATTTAATTTGTTGCATTAACGTAATCTTATAAGTGTCTTGATGAAAATTTAATAGAAAATCTGAAGAATTACGTTGTAAAGGTATTGATGACGTCTTTAACAATGTAACCAAACTCATTAGATTATCTATGGTGCTCAGCGCCGAATTAGCAACAATAACTGCCTCTGATAATTTTTTATTAGTAAAGGAGGCCCGAGCTTTTGCAATAGCTTCTTTTCCAACTAATGCAGTAAATGGCTTATCGGAATATAAGTTAGGATTCAATAATGAAATGAAAGCGGGGATTACTTCAACACGATGTAACTGCTCAACCAAATTTGGATCTGCTTTTATTTGAGCAAGAGTCACTGATTTCACTTCAACCGATGGTAACGAGACTATAGGTATGAGCCCAACAAGAAATGAAAGTCCGGATGTGTTGATTTCTTCTTCCGACGCTTCATTGAGATAGTCCATTACATCATTTAAAAAATAAATAGAGCCATCAGTTGCTTTTACAAATTGTTTAGCAAATTCAGGGGTTGTTTTTATTGAGCCATCTTCTAGAGTTATTAAATTCAAAACTTGCAGATGACCTAAAAAATCATTTAAATCTTGGGCAGTATTAAAACGTATAGGCTGTAACGACATGATATCCCTCATAGACGTTGGATTTAAAAAGGCCTCAGTGTATTGTATTTGCCCTTAAATGTCTACATTTATGCTAAGTACATTGATTTATATAGAAAAATGTAGATCTTTATAACGTGGTAGGTCAGGCCCTTGGCCCGACATAAATAGGCACATTATGAAGAACAATCATGCCCTAAAGATCGCATTTTCTGGACCAAGGATCCGGCCTATTCTTTAAATTGATGCCATTGCGTGAACGCTTACCAATTGGATTACCGCAAATAAATCGCGTCATACAGGCGGTGGGAAGCAATCAAGCATCAATAGAAAATTATCGAGGTACAACACGAATGCTATTATACCCTCCGCTGTCACGCCGCACACCATGACCATACTCTCTTCCACCATACTTGTTACCGAGCCCGTATAGAACGGATATGTTTCTCCATCCCTGATAATAAGCAGGCATATAACCATGTTTATTGCCATAATCCACTATTCCATAGCCTAAACCATAATCATCAACACCATAACCATATTGATAATCTGTGATTCCATAATTCAAACCATAGCCTTGCCCAAAATCAGAGCCATAGCTCACACCACCAACACTACCTGGATATATTTTTCCTAAATAAGCGTAATCTGTGTTATAACTTGCTACAGTATTATAGTTTGAAAGAGTATCAACTCTTGTCGCACAACCGGTCAAAATAGTTGAAATAGAGATTGTTAACATTGCTATGATGTTTTTTTCCATGATTACATCCTTGCCCGCAATTGTATATTAATTATACACGATATTATTGATAAATCCTTTTTGCGGATAAAAATAGAATAGAACCTAAGCCTGCGAGTGTCATCAGAGATGAGTAAACCTTGATTACGTGCCGATCACAGAATCCTGCTTTGTCTAAAACCCAAGCTCAGAAAGGAGGCTTTAGCACAGAACAAAAATAAGAGACTCATTCAGAGCGCCGCGTAATCAAGGTTTTCATTTACACAAGCGCATCATTATTTCACTGTCGCCTGAGCCACTTTTTGTTGAACAGGCAAAGGCTCGTCAGCTTTATACCCACCGGCAAGCTCTTGATACAAACTAACAATAGTCAGTAATTGCGCTAATTTATCTTCGTTTAAATTGATATTGATTCGATCTAAAGCGATTTTAGTTTTTAACATATCCACATAATTTTGGATGCCGCGTCGATACAAGCGACGATTTAATTCATAAGATTTCGCCAAACGCTTTTGAGCTTCCTGAGTTCTTTTTAGTTTATTAGTAAAGCGCTCATTAGCGGATAATGCATTTGTAGTATCGCGTAAGGCTTTTTGTAAGGTATCTATATAATTAAAATACGAGACCTTATCCAATCCTTTTGCTGTAGCAATTTCACCTAATACTGATGCTCTTAGTATGGGGGAACGAATCAATTGATCATTGAAATATACATTCTGATGAGGCCAGATATATTGGCTATTCCCTGCTGCCTTACCACCAATCAAATCAAGAGTTATAGTGGGTAGAAGATTCGAAGCAGCTAAACCTATTCCATAATTGGATGCTCGTAACCGATTCTCAGCTATTTGTAAGTCAGGTCTATTCTCCAGTACAGTTAAAGGTAAAGAACCTGGTATTAAGTGTTTATTATTAAGATCGGAAAACTTCACTGTAGTCTCTATATCTCCAGGATTTAAATTAATCAAATAACGAATGGCATTACGACTGATAATAATATTCTTTTCAATGACTTCCTGTTCTCCACGAATAACATCTGCCTGGCTAAACAGCTCTTGCTGCTCTATATCAGAAACAAGCCCACCTTGATATACTTTTCTTGAAATATCAGCAAGTTGAGTTAAATCATTAGCCAAAGTCTCTAAAAGACGCTTGCGCTCCACTTCAGCTTGGTAGGTAAAATAACTTGCAGTAATTTCAGAAATAATGGTGAGTTTTAAGGCATCGTCTTCAGCTTTGATTTGCTCTAAAGTATATCGTGCAATTTTTTGCTCTTTAATTTGATGGATAATATTAAGGACATAACTGGGTATAATCACCCATAAAACTCCTGGAAATCCTGTAGCTGGATTTCTGGAATAACCCGCCATAACATCAACGGTAGGAATCCATTGATAGCGAACTTTTTTAAGCTCCCCTTCTGCTGCTTTAATATGATTACGCGACATATTGAGACTATTGTTATAACGCAATCCTTTTGCAATCAATTGATTTAATGTGGGATCATTAAAGCCCTGCCACCAAGCCAAATAAGGGGTATTTTGTTCATTTTTACTGATGATGTTTCTATCACCAACAGTCCATTGATTAGCTACTTCAACCTCAGGTTTATGATAGGTATTATTGAGTAGGCAACCAGTTAAGGTAAAAGGTAATAATAAGATAGTACTAATTAGGCGCCGCATGTAACTCCCCATTTTGCTCCTCAGCATCATGCACGTCCCTAACGAGGATTTTTAAATATTTCAAATCAGCCTGTACTTGCTGGAGTAATAAATTGTAATCATATTTTCGACGCCGCTTGGTGTACGTTGCTAAATATAAAGCTTTGAGATGAATAAAGATACGATTATTTAATGCCACAAACTCATTAAAATGACCACTCAATACTCCTTCTGTAATAATTAAAAATTGAGAGTTACGTGCCAATTTTTCCATTTCAAACAAACTGTCTGTATAGGTGATACATGCTTGAAACCAATCAGATCGACTAATTTTATCTTGGTTCAATAAACGTATTAGACTGTAGAGTTTCCTGATTACATCGGCTTGAGTATCTTTAATAAATAAGCTCATTAAATTATATCGCCTAAACCAAAAGTATTCAAAAACCAAAATAATTGCAAAAGCAATTACAGTACACATTAGGTAATCAAGAAGGAAATAAGTTATTGGGAAAGTGCTTCTTGAGGTATCAAAATATCCAGTACCAATAACCGAAGTATTTACCGTAAATACAGTAGGAACAGCATATGCTTTCCCTGCTAAAAAATAGGCAAAATAGATGGTGGCTGGGATAATAATAAAGAGCAATCGATAATCCACATGCCCTAAAAACCACAACAGATAACCGGTCAACAACCCTAAAATCATCCCCAAGAATCGATCATACGCTCGAAGTATGGTTGTTCCATTATCAAACCCAGCATAAATCATCATAACCGCAAAGCCAATCCAGCCAGCTCGAGGAAAATGCATCAACTCCTGAACAATCATAGTAAAAAAGAACATGACACTAATTTGTATGCCGCGCAAAGAACGATAGCTCAGTCTTCCAAACATTAAAGATCGGCGCATACATAATTCCAGCTTAAAATTAATTGATGTAGAATTTTCAATTCATGCGTTTCATTAAATAAAGGCAATTCTTTCTCAGTGATGAAAACAGGTTCTTTCCTTTTTGCTGCATCTCGCACAATCACTAAATAATGATGGAATAATCTAATATACTGAATTTTAATCTTTTTCTGAAAAGATACCAGATAAGAAATCGACATAATCAGCTCAAAAGCGAGCAAAGTAATTTTTAATATACTGTAATACTTCATCTTTCTAGACAGCATTTTACAATGACGTTCCATTATAATAATGCCCCCAAATATAGGTACATTGCTTATCTCTTCCCTACAGATCTGCTCAGTCTGTATCTCTAAATTAGTCACGACGTCACAAAATGCCCTTCGCCAGATTGATAGGTAATACGTTTTGGGAAACATATATAACCCTACAAGCATCAGCAGCATAGCAACAAGTGTGTGTAAGGTATTATTTAAGGCAACGTAAAAGTTACTGTCCGCATTGACATAAATTAAAGAATAAACCGCTAAACTTAAAATTAAGGGCACCAAAGGCAACATTTTTTTTAATTTATGAATGACAAGGTAATAAAGTAAGGCAGTATAGAAAAACACAAATAAAGTAAAAAATGTTTTATAGACAGAAAATACACCAAAGAGAAAAATAGAAAGAGCACAGCCAGTGATGGTAATAAACAAGAATAAAAATTTTTCTTCCAAAGTCGTGCCCACCACTTCAGCGGTAAATGCGGTTAAAGGAACATAAAAATAATAAAAATATGGATTATTGACCGTATAAATAAAGTTGAATAAAAACAACAACTGTAAAACGAAGAGTGCTTTTAACCCATTAACACGATGTATCGCATATTTATCATAGGCAAGAAGTTTATCTTTTAGTTGAGATATAAACATAAGCACTCGCGCCAGGATTTAGAGGGAAATTAGGGTCTGGATCTAATATCTTGATTTGTAGGGGAAATCGCTGGGGTAACAGCAACCACTCATTTTCATTATTAACCAGCTGAATCTTACTTCTAGGTGCAGTAGCTTGACGCTCAGCTGCCCATAATGAATTGACAACCTCTCCATGAAACAACTTATTAAAATAATACATGCGGAGAATAATATAAGCCTTATCTCCTACGCGTACATTTCGTAAATCCGTTTCATTAAAATTGGCTTGGATGAAATAATTAGATGTATCTATAAAAGAAAAGATGGGTACATGAATTTTAATGGGGGTATTAGGAGAAACATACATGTTATCAATAACGCCATCACTGGGAGCTCTAACCACGGTAAGCTCCAAATTAACTTTAGCATTATCTCTTTTTGCTTTCAGGCTTTGAATAGTATGTTTTTGCTGTTCAATTTTAGCATGTAATACCTCTACCTCTCGTTGTAAGGAAATGCGTTTATGCTTTAAAGTATCCGAGTCATAGGAGAGTTTTTTCACCTCTAAGATAGAAACAGCTTGAGCCACATACTTACTTTTTTTCAAACCAAGTTCAAAATTAACTTTTGCTAATTCAGCATCTGTAGACTGAATCAATGCCTCGGCTCTTTTAATTTCTTTTTCATACACTGCAATTTTTTTTATTCCCTCTTGATAATCTGCTTCTGCTTTCTGATAAGCCAATTGATAGGGAACTTGATATACCGTAAAAATAGGTTGATTTTTTTTGACTCGTTGCCCATTTTTAACATGGATGTCGGTAATAAAACCCGATACGTCAGCTGCTACCGGTGTTACATTAGTCACCACAAAAGCATTATCGGTAAATGGAATGAGGTAAGAAAAAAGATGAAACATCCCTATAGCAAAAGCAATGATTACAATAATCATTGGCAAACTAATTTTTTTCTTAAAATACTTAGTAAATTTAGACATAATCAAACCAAAAAAATACGTAAGCGTTCACACTGAATAATAAGTGAGGCTCCAGATGACAAGGTCATTTTTATATATTTTGCAATTTCCTCAACAATTTGGCGCTATTATTAGGTGCTTCATACAAACGACTTTTTCCGTCTTTAGGAATAAATCCCCACCGCGACTCCTCATCTAATACACATTGAGCATCCGCATAACCATTCTCTATTCGTTTATTAATAATCACCTGCCCAAAGTTGTAGTCTTTTGATGCAGCTCTAACTATTCTGGCACTGTACATCAGATGAACTAAAGTACAATGATGTGGTACCCCAATATTCACTAAATCAGCATAGAGCTCTTTTTGCTCCTCAGTCAGATGTTTCTTTAACTCCAACATAGAGTTCCGCATTTTTTGACGCTGCAAATAATTTAAAATAGTACGTTGTGCATGCGTGCCATAAGAAATGTCTTTCATTCGCTCCTCTATTTCATTCATGCTTTGAGGTATATAAGCCGGCCCTCCAAAGCAATCGATTAAGAAGCATAAAGTATTTTCAGCAGGAATTGCCTCTAAAATAACTTCTAAGGGTGAGTTTGAATGGACGCCACCATCCCAATAGAGTTCTTCGTCAATCTTAATTGCAGGAAAACCAGGAGGCAAAGCCGCACTGGCTAAGATGTGATCGACCTCAATGCGATAGTTGATGTTATTAAAATAAATTAAATGACCTGTCCGCACTTGTACAGAGCCTAAACTTAAACGGATAAGACATGAATTAAGCAAATCAAAATCAATAAGCTCTTGTAACGTTTTTCTCAGTGGTGATGTATCATAGAAACTAAGCGTTGTCGGATCCCCCCATAAAGGAAAATCACCTGAAGCCCAACGCGGAGAGAAAAAATCAGGCTGTCCAAACAACAACGCTCGTGCCGCCCCCATTTTGTTATAAGCCTCCAACGTTGTGGGAAACTCACCAAGACAATCAAACATGGTAGGTGGCGCAACCCTATCCCAAAATTGCTGTAATCGTTCAATGCGTCTTTCTGGAGGGTTACCTACAATGATTGCAGCTTGAATAGCACCAATAGACGTCGCAGCAATCCAATCAGGCTCATAGCCAGATTCTAATAGACCTTTGATTACGCCAAACTGATAAGCTCCTAAAGAGCCACCACCTTGTAATACATAAGCAACACGAGGAAAACGATTAGGCTCTTTAGGCGGTAAATTATCAAAGCGATTTGAAAAGGGATTATTCCCGTGAGGAATGGGTGCTTCTTTTTCTTTTTTCCCTGCCATACAATCTCCGTTTCCATTGTGCATTTATCTTTAAAATTTGGTAATAAATTCTTAGAATGCGCTTAAAGGGCCATTAATAATTTCTATTATGAATCATTATCTTTCAGTAAGGTATCATCTGATGCGAATACTTTCAAATACTGGCTCCCATAATCTCATAAAAAGCTTAATGTACTGCGTTTTACTAGCGAGAGCCCTCTGAACTTAATGTTTTTTAAGCATATTTTCAGTATAATGTGCGCATTAATAAATCAATCAAGATGGGAAACACATGACGTTTGGTGAATGGAGCTTTCATAAATTCGGGATCTCAAAAATTACTGAAGGAAAAGCTGTATGCTATAAATTCTTACCTATTAATCAAAACCCTTTCTTAGCTAACTGCCATCAGTTACTTATTGGAGCATATGGCGCCGTTGCAAAGTATAACCAAGGACACTTTATAGGTTATAGCCTACCAAAACCAGCTTGTGATGCTTTTGCGCATAATATGCACCTTCCCTCATATGGTATTAAGTTATATGAAGAAGAATATAACTTTCAAGCCCCAGTGCTTATTAAGGTTGTTAATTCCAAGAAAGCAGATTTTTTAGCTCGATTTAAAACATATGATGCCGTAGAAGTATTTGACCCTCTATCCAAAGAATCTCGTATTAGATTAAATCCCCAAGTTCTGGAAGCGCTCTTTCATAGTTATTATTCAGAGCAGCCCCCTCGACAAAGCGTTGCACAATTAACGTCAGAAATGGATACATTTCAATTAATGCAACATCAGATTATGGCCAATAATCTATCGAGTTATTTAGATAAGGCGCGTACATTATCTTTAGATTATTCTAACTCTAGCAAAGTCAATTGTACTCTTTACGAAGCGAGTAGTGCTTATGGTATGTCACTCAAAATATTTGCAGAGCGTCATAAAGGGGCCTTAAGTAACCAACAGTATATGGTTCTTATGCATGCAGTTGAAATGCTAGCCGGTTACGATAAAGCAAATAACATACAACAAGGGCTGAAATCCGATTCTAATTTCGTCGATTATATTACTGCACGTCTTGTTCAAAATAAAGTTAAAAGTGACCGATCTTATAAGCTTATTAGCGAATTACCCAATGGAAAATACATCAGTCAGTTAATCATTGATAATGCGCACGATCTTCTGCATGGCAAAAAGAACGCCTCTTTAGGTAAAAACAAAACCTTTATTATGAGACGTTTTTTACCAGATGCATCAATGAAGTCAGAAATACCAGAAACAAATGAAATTGTTCTACAAGCCGGTGGGATGATTACTCACTCTATCATGGTTAGGCTCGTTAAAGTAGGTATGCTGAACAATGGAACTCAAGCCCCGAAAGGAGTTAAGCCACACTATTTTAATTATTTTAAAGTTGAAACGAACCTAGGGGCAGGATGTCATAATGCGGAATGGAGGAACAAAACATGCACAGGTACCTACATTACCCAATTATATCCCACCAAAAATGATCATGGAACGATTGTTCAGTCTTCAGTTAACCCAATACAAAATCCCATTGAATACCAACGTCAGATGGAACATACCTTAACTGAGTTGATTCAAACAGAACGTGAATTATGTTTTTACCGTCAACCTCAATCTGGTCCTAATGGTGAAGACTCCTCCCCTCCACATAGTGCTGAAGCCCACGAATGGCTCAGATTAAACGCGAAACGAGATGTACTAAATGGGATACCAGTATCACGACGAGTTAATTTTCTATCAATAAACTCTAATGAAGAAGAAATACCAGCATGGATAGAAAATCAAACAGGTTACATGCAAGAAGGCGGTAGCTGCTCTATTTTTTCTCTTAAGCAGTTAGTGGCCAGTATTGTTGGAGATGAACTATGTTCACTCCATAGTCAATTTTTACAAACGCATAATGGTGCTCAACATCTACAAGTGATTAGTAATGAAATAGCAGAACGAGTGTGGAAAATAGGAGATGCTGCTCAGAAAGCTGGACAACTAGTAAAAAATTATATAGATAGTATTAATGCATACAGCTTAGCTTTACAAAATCTTGGAATCTTATCAAGAAACGCTAAGGAGGTAACTCTTTATAGTCATGTTTCTCTGGTAGAACTCGTAAAAGACTTCCCTCATTTACACCACGTCTGCATTGAGTCAACAGGATGTTTATTCGAACAATTCATAGAGACTATGACTCATGATGTAAAAAATAGTCAACAAATTAGTCTAGTATTTCATTACTTTAAGAACGCACATGCAATTATTCCTGTAGAGTTTCGAGAGCCTTATAGAGAACAATTTGAAAAAATACAAAGATTGTATCAACACCATGCGATCTTATATCAAATATTAGATTCTAATAACTATACTCAAGCAGAATACGACTTCTTATCTCAAGCCTTAGAAAATAGAAAAGGAAGAGTATCACCTGGAACAATCAGCGATCTAAAAACGATACGGCAATTCTGTAACAATAAGCTACAGTTTGCGGAGCAAAATAATTTTGATGGTGATTATAAAAAATCTATAAAAGAATTTTATAAACAAGCCGTTTCTATTCGCTTATCGGATTTATCTCATGAAGATCAAGCACAACAAATGAAGGATGCAGCTCATACTGAATTTAGACATAGACATGGAGCACTTCGCATTATTGCAGATATTATTACGATGATTGGAACATTATTTAGCATGGGGGTAGGAAGAGTATTAACCGGTCATACTTTCTTTTGGCGTACTGCCCACACAACAAGGGAATCAGAGCTCAACTCGATGCTACAACCCAACAAAGACTCTGATACTGTATTTTCTTCGATATTAATGGTCCAGGCTTAATTAATGTGAGTTTGTAAGTTGGGCCCATGGGCCCATTATTAATTAACGACCTGAACCACCGCCAACACCACCACCATGGCCACCGCCGTGTCCACCAGTTCCTCCGGTTCCGCCATACCCCTTATTATCACCGGCACTATTTGGCATAGTACAAGAACTCAGTAATTGAGATGTACTGGCAATTGCAACTAGAACAACGAGCAGACGTAACATTTTAAATCCTGACATATTAGTACTCCTTGTAATAGACCTCTTGCATAGCTAGCAAATTTTGCTTGAGTGCAAGGATAAGTGTTTCGAGGAGCGGAGTTTACATACGCGTAAATGAACACCGCAGAAACACTTATAACACAGCAATCGAACAAAAGCTGCAGTTATGCAAGAGATCTAGTCAATAAATCCATCTAGAAAACCATCATATAGATTAATAACCTCCTTATCAATAAATCATAAAAAGATTAGGGTGTGTTGACAATTCTATCTATTGATTCTGCTGTTCCCTACATTTCTGTTGTGCCATTTTCTCACAATTTTCTTGGCAATTTCTTTGACTTGATGTGAGACACATACTATTGATACATGTTTGTTTAATATCAGACACACATTTTAAACGATTATACTTATCAGATCCCAAAACATCTGGGGGAATTGTAGCGGCAAATAAAGAAAATGAGCTGAAAATAAGAAAGAATAAAGACAACAGCTTATTAATGCAGCACATAATAGCTCCTTTTTCTTTCGGACTCTGTATAAACTATAGCTTTTAATCAACTTTTATCCAGTTTTTACCTAGATCGGGCTAAAGACCTAACCGACAAACAAAATGTCAAGAAACGGCAGGAGTACGCTCACTGATATGATAATCTTGATCCGGAGTTCCCAAATTAGCAATTCGCACCCTAGGAATACAAGTTAATTGCTGTTTTTCTACCTGAGGAACAATATAACTTTCCAAGATTTTCATTAACTGTAGCGCTAAGTGTTTTTTTATTGCGATTCTCTGCTCTGTTTCGACCCAGTATAATTCAAGATACATTTTGGTTTTTTTTTCATCACCCAAACCAAAATATGAAAAATCCTCTTGAATCACTCCACTCTGACAAGTGCTTACATCAACATAAGGCGCATCACGAAGCACCTCATGAATGGCTGCAAATAACTCGCTAAAATCTAGTTGAGCCATATCAATATTCTTTGATATTCGAAGAGAAATTTGTGGCATGAGATTCCTTAATCCTTTAATTAATAAAAATTTCATCTATAGACTATATTAGAAAATAAAGTCGGAGAAAAATAGTGTCCTTAAATCTAATTCTAGGTTTTATCCCCTGGCTTTTATATTTGATTATTTCTGGTAATAATTTATTAAAATTTAAAATTGCTATCATTGTAGGATTAATTGCTTCTCTTGTCTGCCAGATGCCCACGTTAAAGAAAGGATTTATTCTGAGCTGGGGAACCGTATTCTTTTTTTTATTTATGACTGTAAGTGTTGTCTGGTTGACTAATTCATGGGTTATTGAAAATGCAGGGATTATTTCCAATGGTAGCTTGACCCTCATCGTATTGATTTCCATTCTTGTTAAAAGACCATTCACGATACAATATGCAAAGGAGCAGGTTCCTGAAGAAAAATGGAATAACCTTGTTTTCATTGAAATTAATTATTTATTATCTCTAATTTGGCTGCTAATGTTTTTCCTTGGACTTGGGGTATCTGTATTTCGTAAATATCTCCCAGAATATACTCATTGGTTACTGAGCGTTTTTTCCTATACTCCGATCATTCTCGGAACCTGGATTAGTAACTGGTTTCCGGATTGGTATAAAAAAAGACAAAATATAATATAAAAAGCATCTGTATGCCTTTTATAAAGAACCAGTGTTATTTAATTCACAATGATCTAATTAACTACAAATAATGTATAATAAATCAATTTCGCATTAATATAACCAATTCGAAATAAAAATGACCACTCCATCTGAAATTGTGACTAAAGAAATTAAATTAAAAACACTCTTATCTGAACCATTAAAAGCACTAATTGCCAGATCAGAGTTTAAATTTCAAATAGTGAATGGAGAAGAATATGAGCTATTAGAAGAGATGGATCTTCTAATAGAGCAAGTTTTTCCTTCAGGAGAAGCCGAAGAATATAAGCCAAGTCAAATTCTTTATGAGGAAAACGATCCCCTTTGTATTGCTTGTTTAAAAAATGGAATAGTCCAAGGCTGCATGGCTGCCAATTTTGATCTTGAAAATAATTCTGTAACATTGCTTTCTTTAGCTGTAGATAAACAATACCGCAATCAAAAACTGGGTTCTATGTTCATGTTAGCCTTACATGATCTGTGCTGTGAATTAGATATTACGAACATATCACTCATATCATCTAATGCGGGTAAGACTTTTTATGAAAGTTTTGGATTCAAACCGATGGCCCATAATTCATATGAAGCGACCATCCCTTTTGAACAATCTATCATTGCAAGAAAAACATTCAATACTTCATCTTCTACTCAAGAAAAAATGGCCGATCCGGCAATAACAAATAAAAAAAGGGTGCATCAATGCCTGCTAAACAGTTCGATTTTTAAACCTGTAGAAACTCAAGATAATATCGAAAAGAAAAACGAAACCAGACCCTTTAAGAAAAAAAAATCACAGTCTCCTTCATTAAAATACTCCTTTCCTCAGGACAAAAACACAACCAAGAGGTACTGAAATGCCTTTGTCATTGAGAAAAGTCTTAGCGAAATATTTGTCGCGAATGAAATGAGCTTGAAGAGAATCTGAGGGGATTTTTTACTCGCAAGTTGCAGTATGCGTCCCATTGCTATTTTTAAAAGCATTTAATGTCACTAATTGTGAAAGTTAGCGATAGCAACAAACCAGTTTTTCGCATTCAATACCTCTGTCGCTATATGTTTATTATTATAATTTTCCAATTGATTTAATATGGATTGTATTTGTTGGTAAGGAACGGGGTTGCTATTTTTTAAACCGTTTAAAATATCACTGGCGTGCTCATTGAGATCTTGTAACTGGTTTTTTTGAAGTGTAATACTGGGGTATTGACTAATAAGTGTTACCGATGACTTTACTTGTAAAAAAAATTGCTGCCATTGCCGGATAACATCCCTTTTGGCGAAATAGAGTTGACTTAAATCAGATGTCCAGCTTAGCCATTGTTCTAAAAACAAAGCGGATATTTCTCCAGAAGGACTCAATGCCCAATCAAATAAAGACGATTGATTCGAGTTAGCCCATTGATTGGCTATGAGCATATCATCCAATGGATGATTAGAAAGAATAAAATCCGAATTCTTGGGTAAATAATCAATACTGTTTAATAAAGTATGTGGTATTGGATAAATTTCAGTATTTGGAAGAATTGATTTGTACCGATTATATAATATAGATAATGATTTTTCTGATGGCTCGACAAGATACAGCTTTCCTTGAAAGAGACATTTCTGCAAAGCTAATCCAATCTTGGTAGATGTACCAGGCGCAATTTCAATCACAGTCATGTTCGGAGCAAGTTGATACTCTAAAAGCAATGCAGCCCATACAGTTGCCATACAGGTATCCCAATGTGAATAACTATTCAAATATTCATCGGGTAATTGCTTATGCGTTGTTATTCCAAACATGACATAAATGCCTCTATGTGATTTATAGCACAATGTATTCTTGCATCACCGGTGCCACTCACCACCGCAAATGGTCGCTGATTTGTCGTTAGTAGTTCAACACGCCGGTGAAAAAAATCTTGTCCCTTTCCAGGTAAGTAACGTACAGGATCTGCCTCCCATTCAAGGTCAGGACTCATTAATAGATAAAAGTCACAGATCTGTTGTGTCGCTAAAAGAAGAACTTCATCAGAGCAAATATTAAATAAATAGCGACTCCAAAGAACTGTACTTAAGGGATCTGTATCGCAAAAAAGAATTTTATTGGCCATAGGGGCAATGGTTTTTTCCAAAGCCACTTGCCCTTCTGCAATATGAACCATATCGCCTTGTTTTAGCGCAGGTTTTGATTCAAGATAAAATCGGGCATACTCCGGTACCCAACGTGTTTGGTAATGTTTGGCAAGTAAGTTTGCGAGGGTTGTTTTACCTGTGGATTCTGGTCCAAAAACACAGATGCGTTTCAAATAGTATTTTTTAGCGCCATCGGATAAATAATCCCAATGAGATAATGGCGCTTTTCTAATTACCGTCCCTGAAACTGGGACTAGGGAGCGATGTTTGTCAAAAGGTATGAATAGTGACTCAAGAACGCTTGCCAAAGGTGAACCATAGTGTTCAGATGCGAATACATAGTCTGGTTTTTCAGGCAGAAGCTCAAGTAAGTTAACTTTCCAGATATCCCAAAAATCAGGATGCTCCTCTGGACTCTGCGGCAACGGCGATGGGATATCAAGAATAATGGCATTTGGAAATAATTCTTGAATCCACCGACATCGTAATACAGCGGGAATAGGAGCATCAATTACATGATCAACCACCACATAAAGCGTGTCGACAAAATGCGTGGCGAACGTGAGCAATAGCTCATGACCTTTGTGCAAAGGCATAAATTTTCCCAGGACCATTCCCGTTGTTTTACGATCCATAAATCCATTCCATATATTTATTCAATAAAGCATCATCTGCAGGAGGACAGCTAATGTCAGTGTTTTCTAAATAACGATGTGTATTTGTTTGATCGAAGACTATGTCTGTTGCTTGAAATAAATCCATAGAACGAAAGCGCTCAAACAATTGATGTTCGGAGAATAGTCGACAAAGTGCCATGAACGATGTTGCTATTGAAGTCGTTGACGCATTTTTTGTGCGCCAATCTGTAGTTAAGACGATGTCCTTTTTCTTCATCGCATTAACAATCATTTGTAACGAAAAACCCTTGATATTTACAATATGAAAGCAGTTCGCAGGAGCATGGAGCGATAAAAATACAATCGCTTTTGCGGCAAAATTCACTGGGGTTGCATCAAGATAAATAGTATCCCATGGGCCATCTGGTAATGTTCCTGCCGATTCTAGTCCCTTTACAAACAGAGTTAAATAATCATTATCTGAAGCTTGACCACTATCGCTATCTCCAGTGATTAAGCCTAGCCTGAAAATACTTACATCCAGTCCACTATTTTGTAAAAAGTATTCTGCAGCCCATTTTGTTTGAGCATATCCTCCATAAACGTATTTTGTGTTTTCCAGTCGGTCATTTTCCTGACAAATACCGGTATTTTGATTCGTCGCGACAAATACAGATAATGAGGACATATAGAAGATTTTTTTGTATGTGCTAGTTGAGGCAAGCCTTGCAATTTCTTTTGTACCCTCTAGATTGGTTTGTTTTAAATCTGCAAAAGGCTTTACCATATTCACTTCCGCCGCACAATGATAGATATGGCTTGTTTCATTGGACAACCGATTCCATGTCATATCATCAAGACCGAATTGCGCCAGTCCAATATCACCAATAATCACTTTAATTCGATCATTATTATGACAAATAGTACGGTTATATTTCACGGAAGTTTGTATGATTTTATCAAGTGCTGCTGCGTCATTTCTTGCTCTAACTAGGCATGTTATAGAGCAGGTAGTATTTAAGAGTAATTCTTCTAAAATATGGATTCCCAAAAATCCTGTTGCACCAGTAAGCAATATATGATTCGACGAAGAAACAGGTACTGGAATAAAATCAAACTGCTCGATACTTTCTTTTTTCAAAACAGCAGTAGATAACGCATCTGTAGCGATGGAATTATTGTTTTGAAGCCAAACCGATAAATCATAAATCGTTGGAAGATGATGAATCATTGCAGTAGAAAAATACAATCCTTCCTGTTCACAACAAACAATGAATTTTATAATATCCAGAGAACTAGCTCCCAGCGTATGAATCATATGGTCATGTATAGACGGTAGATAGGGTAATTCCAATACCTCTTTGCAAATCTGTTGTAATTGTTGTGCCACCTTGTCTTCTACATGAGTGTTATAAGATGTTTGATGTTGAAGCTTCATGGTTTTGATGGCATTGAAATCTATTTTTCCATTCGTGTTTTTTGGAATGTTATCTACAATGATAATTTGATTAGGTATCATCCAAGAAGGCAAGCAGGAATTCAAAAAATAGCGCAATACATTTGATGTAACACCGTTTGCTTCTACTATGGCTAAGAGCTGTTTGGGGTAGTTGTTGGTATTGAACATCACAACGGCCTTATGAACAGAGGGGTGTCGGTTAAGCGTCGCTTCAATTTCTTCAGGGGCAATGAGTCGACCACTAATTTTTAATTGTCTATCCATACGCCCCAAGTAAATATAATTGCCCTGTTCATCTTGTTTTACTCGGTCACCTGTTCGATAGTAAATTTTATCATTCAAGTTGATAAATTTTTCTTGAGTCAGCTCTTTATTATTAAGATATCCCAATGCCAAACCTAAACCTGCTATGTATAACTCACCTTCAGTAGTTGGTTGAAGATCATTATTCAGGATCTGGTATTCAATACCTGCTATAGGGTTTCCTATGGATGCATTTTTCCATTGTTCAGTGCAACATGCCATACTGGTACAAACGGTAGCTTCTGTTGGGCCATATATATTGATAAGACGAATTTTTTTTGCCCACTGTAACACAACATCCTGAGGACAAACTTCTCCACCAATGATCAGTGTTTTTAATGATGCCGGGATTTGATTCATATCCAAAGTAGTAAGCAGTGATGGCGGGATATCGAAATGGGTGATGTTATTTGTTTTAAGAATAAAGGATAAATTTTTAGAAAGAGAAAGTAGATTGTCGCTCACCAGACAAAGAGTCGCACCTGAAAGAAAAGCGGTGCCAATATCTGATATAGACGCATCAAATTGGGTTGAAAGATACCATAAGGCACGATCACATGGACCAATTTGGAATAATACAATTTGTTGTTGGATAAAGTTGACGATACCCAAATGAGAAACCATCACACCTTTAGGTTGTCCTGTACTCCCTGACGTGAAGAGAATGTAGGCAAGATGAGCATCGTATTGCAGCTCTAAATGACAGACTTCAATGCGACATGATGGATCAATAATGAGATTAGGTTTTGCTTGATTAAGAAAAAATTTGCGTCGTGATTCAGGAATCCCAGGCTCAATAGGCAAAAAAGCAGCACCAGACATCCATGTCGCCAACAACGCAATCAGATATTCCGGTGATTTGCTTATGTTTATTGCAACAAGATGACCTGCTTTTATTCCATTTTGCATTAATTTATTTGAAAGCGCCTTAACTTTTACTTCCAATTCGGAATAGGTTATTGCAAACACATTATCGACACAAATAGCGATCTTTTCAAGATGTATTTGTACAATAGATTTAAATTTCTGAATAAAATCATTCATAGTTATTTTTGTGCGGTTATAATACAACGAGGACTATCTTTGATGAGAGAAGCACCAGATATATCGCCACTTAATCGGATGATCCTGAAGCCACAAGATTTCAGCATATCACTCAAGTCTCTTGCAAAATATATTCTTGACTCTCCTGATTTGGACAGTGTTCTGCCATCTGGAAAGATGTAGTTCCAGGTGGATATCAGCATGCCACGCTGTAAATCGGCTTTAGAGTATTTGTTAACGATTAACTCGCCCTCCAATAGATTTTTTTTCAAAGTAACATGTTCAGTGAAATTTTTAAAAATATAAGCCGGATTCGTATAGTCCAGTAGAAAACGACCACCTGTTTTTAAACTGTTGTAGCAGTTTTTAATCATTTTTAAATTGATGGTATCGTTATCGCTGTAACCAAAACTGGTATACCAATTTAGTCCAGCATCTGCAATTCTTGGACTAATAAATGTCAGTGCATCTCCGTGATGAAATTCACAAGCAAGTTTATTGTTTTTTGCTTTAATTTTTGCACGGTCAATGTAGGGCTTAGACTGATCGACCCCCACCGAATAAATAGTCCTTGCAGCCAGTTCACAAGCAATTTCTCCCGTTCCACAACATTGATCAAATACAACTTGTCCTGGCTGAAGTTGAAGCTCATTGATAATAAAATCAACCTCTTTTGTCAGTTTTTCAGGTTGTTCACGTTCTAGCAGTAAATCAGCAAAATGGTCATCAAAAAACAGATTCCACCAGGGCTTTTCATTTTTTATCATTGTAGGTTCACATCGCATAACGTTGTCCAAGTAAAGTTCCAGTCAGTATGAGCATCAGGGGGGGCTCTGCAGCTATTTGATCTTGCATTGATTTGTTGTGAAGAGTATCCAGATATCGGATAACTGCTGGTTTATTTATAAAAGGCACATTTCCACAATCTTGAAATGAATCTCGCATAAATTCATACCCTTTTTTGTTGGTTAACAGGCTAAAAGGTGGGGCAAGAAAAGGGTGCTTTCTTCGTTGAGCAATGGTGTCCGTAATGTAAGGTTTAACGGTTTCACGCAAAATATATTTATCGGTATCATGTCGTATTTTCATGGATAATGGAATTTTTTTTGAGAGACAAAATAAATGATGATCCAAAAAAGGCACTCGCCCTTCGATACCATGAGCCATCTCACAGCCATCTCCCAAGGTACGCAGAATATAGTTTGATAAGGCTAATTTAGTCCATAAATACGTCGATTGATAGACTGGATGCAACTGTGTCAGTTTATCATGGCTTTGTAAAATGTCTTTTATTACTTGTTCTGGAGTAGAAGGAGCATGTTCCAGAAAAGCATGCAGTTTATGCCCTATTGCAGCTTTTGCTTTAATAAAAGTTGGAATAAATCGTGCATCATCCAGTGGTAATGTTGGGTCATTAGATATATGTATCCCTGTAACAATATTGGTTGCGATGGTTTTTTGTAAATAGTCCTGCTGCAGATGTAAGTAGCCAGCAAATAATTCATCCGACCCTTCACCGCTTAATGCGACTTTAAATCCTGCTTTTTTAATCTCACGATTTAAAATATATTTAGCTGACAAATGATTATTAATGGCTAATCCTTCAGTATAATAAACAGCATCGGAAAGCACACTTACCATATCTTCTGAATCAACAGAAACAGGATAGAATGGTGAACCTATTTTTTGGGCAAAATCTTCTGCAAATTGGATTTCATTATAATCATGATGGGGAAAAGCGACTGAAAAACAAGGTAGGGGATTTCCATATAATTCGCTGCTTAATGAGGCAATTGTTGCTGAATCAATACCCCCACTTAAGTGACAACAAATCTTAGCATCATCTACCTTTAATCGAATGCCAATCGCCTCCCGAATTTGCATATCGAGCTGTCGGGACAGGCTTTCAAATTCATGATAATCCTGTACCTCAGCATCCGGGTAATCCAGATCCCAGTAAGCTTTGTCTATTAGTGTTTTTCCATCATAAATTAACATATGTCCGGGAGATACTTGTTGGATATTGTTGAACAAAGTTTGATTTACAGGTGTATATTGAAAACAAAAAGCATGGTAAAGTGCATATTCATTCCATACGGGTTGAATACCCAGTTCGAATAAAGCCTTCGCCTCTGAGGCCACATAGAAAATCCTGTCATGTGAATAAGAGTAACAAAGTGGTTTTATTCCAAAACGATCGCGTATAGCAATCATCCGTTTTTTTCGTTGGTCATAAAGAATAAATGAAAACTCACCTCGAAGAAACGAAACAAAATTCAAATCATATTCTTCATAGAGATGAATGACTAATTCGCTATCAGATCTTGAAGTGAAGAAATAACCTTTATACTCCAAGTCTTTTCGAAGTTTATCATAATCATAAAATTCACCATTTACAGACGCGCATAGTGTTTTATCTTGATTAAATAAAGGCTGAGCTCCACCTTTAGAGTCAACGATAGCCAATCTTGTATGTGCAAGTGCAATTTGTTTGTCACTGGATAGCCAGATGCCCCGGCCATCTGGACCTCGATGGGACAAAACATTACAGGCATTTTCCAGTAAATCTGTATTTATTTTTTGTTTCGAATGATAAATTCCAACGATACCACACATACTCAACTCACGGTTTAAAAAAAATTTTTTTATCTTCGGATATGTATTGCTGTCCCAAAAGAATGGGGATGGCCTCATCAAAAGAATACGTAGAGCCAAACAAGTCGCGAACATCCAAACCACCTGTAGCTAATAGCGCTATACTTTCTTTAAAATCCCCATAGTAGGCTCCCATGAGCCTGATTTCTTTTTTCACAATCGTATGCGCGGGCAGGGGAATAAAAGTAGATGGCCTGCTTTTCAGCACTATCAAGCCTTTGGGTTTAACCAAACGCACCATGTTTTCAAACGCTTCAGCTGTGGGTGTTGTTTCAATAATAAAGTCATATTCATTGGCTTGTTGAGACATTTGATAGTCGTCAAACACATCAATGGCATTAAATCCTTTGAGGTATAAAATCCGTCTTGTGAGCTCAGCAATACGATTATTGCCATAAATGAGTCCGCGCTGAGTTGGGGCAATTGGCATATTTACGACAGCAAGACAGGCCGCGACGGGTTCCATAAAAGCTGCTTCTTCAATTCCAAGATGGTCTGGTATTGGATATACGTGCGAGGCTGGCACAGTAACATAGTCTGCATAGGCACCATCCAGATCAACCCCAAGCATGTAGTAATCATTGTTTTTAACCATTACAGGCATCACACAGACACGTTGGTTCAACTTGAAACCTTCAACATCCTGGCCTGATTTTTCGATGGTCCCAGTAAATTCATGTCCCAAAGTAATGCCGCTCTGGACTGCAATTTTGTCTCGAGCAGCATAACAATCCGTTCGACACAAACCCGCAAGGGTTACTTTTATTAATACGCTTTTATTTTCTACAACGGGAATGCATTTTTCTTGAAGCATAATACCGTTGTATGTTTTAGTTATAGCTTTCATGATTGCTTTAATTCCAAAAAATATAATCTTTTAGCGTACTACCCTGCGAGCGATTATCGGCGTTGGGGGCTTCTATTTTTTGATGAATATCATCCAGGTGAACAAACCGGACATCTATGCTAAAACGGGTTTTATCATTTTTCAGGGGTAACGTTTTATGATAATGCGAACCAGAAAATAATAACTGGCTTGCTTTGTTGCACGAAAATCCTGACGCATTCCCTCCATGAAAATGAACATCTGACCGCGGATAAATGGCCGTCGTGCCTGAATTTGGATTTTGCCAGCCAATTTTTAACTCAGGCCCATCTTTAACCCACTGATCGTAATCGAATACTTCAGAATTATTAGCAACAGGTTTGTCAAAATAATCTGGATAAAATACAAAGGTTTCCTCTTCTTCCACATCATGAAGCGGTATCCAAAGTACCATAAGTGATTGGGGATGAGCATACCAGGTATCTCTATGTGGATAATAAATAGGTGCAGCCGCGGGATTTAAATATCCGAATGGTGTAATAGCTCTTAAACGAAAAGGATCAAAGGCAATATTATTTTTTTTAAATCCAAGTGCCTCAAACAGTTCAAATGTCATGGCGTGATATGAATCATCAAGATAGATTTTTCGCCGTAAGAACCCAATTTTTTTAAAGAAATGATCAGGGTCAGCATGTAGATGAATACATCTAATATTTTCTATTTCAAACTCTAATCGAATAAGACGTTGAATCTTGTTAACTAATGATAGTGATTCCGGTATTGGCGGTAGTATGAAACGCTCACCATTCACAATTATTTTTTTTCGGTTAACACCCAGCTCTAGATTGATAGTCATAAATTAGTTATTTTCCATTAACAAAATTACGCGTGGTAATACTATATATCGCTTCGGGAATTAAATGATTTTTAAATCATCAGGTTAAATCAAATTAATATGGCGAATGAGTTTTACTTTGATTTAACTCTACAAAATCTTTATATGGAATGATGAAGCTATTTACAAGATTATGAAATAACACAATTAAGATCAAGAGCATCTTGAAGATAATGTTGCACCATCATAGGAATTGCCGTGGTGAACCAAAACGGAAAGTACTAAAAGGTCTTTACTGATTGTAACCACAGAGGACTTACGTCCAAATTCATAACGTTTATGCGCTGCTAACGCAGCCGTTAATAAAATCCAATTTTTTTACCTAATTCTTCGATGACGATATTTTCATTATTAAGCCTACAACTATTAACAATGTCTTCAGAGAGTATATTCACGAGATCATCATTGCTCGGATCAGTGATTTTGCTAACTCGACCTGATAAATTGATTATACATTCACGAAAAAGGTTGCGAATAAAACGTCCATTAGAAAAATGATTGATCTTACGTGATAATACATCGCAAATGATATTATTTAATTCTTTGCTGGCATTGTCAGTTAATTCATAACCCTCACTTACACAGAAATATTTAAATATCTGCACTAGCTCTTCTTGATTGTAATTCTCAAATTCAACAAAGTTTGTAAAGCGTGAGGCTAAGCCTGGATTCGAATGAATAAATTTTTGCATTTCTTCTTTGTATCCCGCCGCAATAACAACTAATTCATCTCGATGATCTTCCATGAGTTTTACTAAAGTATTAATAGCATCCGCACCAAAATCGCCTTCAGTTCCTCCGTGCGCAATAAGAGCATAGGCTTCATCAATAAACAAAATACCGCCTAGTGCTTTCTCTACTTTCTTTTTAACTTGTATCGCTGTCTGCCCCACATAACCTGCAATCAAATCAACGGCGCTGGTTTCAACGACATGGCCTGTTTTAAGGATACCTAACCCTCTAAGAACATCACCTAAGATCCGAGCGACTGTCGTTTTCCCAGTACCCGGATTACCGGTAAACACAAAGTGTATGTTTAATGGTTTCGTCGCTAAACCACGTGATTTTCGTTGCTTAGATAATTTGACATATTGAATAAAGCGTTCTAACTCCGACTTCACATTTTTCAGCCCAACCATATTGTTTAACTCACCCATAGCTTCTTCAAATGTTCGTTGTTTGTGATCAGCAAATTCACCGGTGAGAACAGTCGGTTTTTCTGGAATATCTTCCGCTAAGATCGTGAGAAATAATTCTTTCGTTTTTTGTTCTTGCTTTGATACTCTGCTGGCAAGATTCGACACCACCTCATTAAATAAATTTCGAACGAATCGTGCATTACCAAAATGCTCTATCTTAGTCGATAGGGTCTTTGTAAGTAATTTGTGAACCTGTTGTTGTGCTGGATCGGTTAACTGATACGCCCCTTGCTTGCAGAAATTTAAAAAAATTGTCTCTAATTCCTTTTGATTGAAATTTTTAAAATCCATTTTTTCAGTAAATCTAGACGATAATCCCGGATTTTCCTCCAAAATCTTTTGCATATCATCCTTATAACCAGAAAGAATCACGACAAGCTCATGACGATGATCCTCCATCGCTTTCAATAATGAATTAATCGACAAAACACTGGGTCTTGCATGACTCGTTGAAAGGTCATACGCTTCGTCGATTAACAATACCCCACCAATGGCCTCATTGAAGATAAGGGAATTCAGTTCATCGAGGGTCGTTTCAATGAGTTGTCCCTTATCCACAAAACCAATATTACGCAATATATCACAGAGAATGCGCGCAACTACCGTTTTCCCCGTACCTGGATTGCCCATAAAAATGATATGTAAATTAGGGAGTTGGCTTGGCAAATTATGTTGTTTGCGAAATTCGCATAAACCAATTTGGTCAATGATCCTTTTAACTTTTTTCTTCACCTCATCAATACCTACCATGCTGTCTAGTTCCGCCATGGCCTCTTCCAAGGTACGTCGTTTATTTTGCATTTCTTCAAGATATTGTTTGGCTACAGAGAGGTCGGCTGCTGCGGCTTTTTGAATGAGTGTTAAGCCTAGCTCTTTATCTTCATTAACGCCGTAGCCGTTTAATAAGCAGAGTCCGTAATAATAAATAGCTTTTGTCTGCGTTTCATCTTGCGAGGCTCGCCTAAAACAGTCGGCGGCCCTTGTTAAATCTTCTTCAGTACCAATCCCCTCAAAACACGCTTGGCCTACAGCACTGAGAATATAGGGGTTAGATGCGTCGTTCTTTAAGGCTTGCTCAAACCAATAAAAGGCTTTTGCATAGTCCGCTTCAACACCGTCACCTAATTTATAACGCCAAGCTAGCATATATTGCCCGTGGGCATCACCCGCTCGTGCCGCTTTGGTATACCATTCAAAAGCTTTTTGTGAGTTTTGCTCGATACCTAAACCCTGTAAGTACCAATAAGCTAAATCGAGCTGAGCCGCTGTATCGCCTGCTTCTGCCTTACACTGCATTTCAGCAATATGTTCGGAGGGGGGAGTATCAGACATATATAAACCTCATCGTTTACTTATGATTATAATTATAATACACAAAACCCCATTTCAAGGGCTCTTTTGAGAAAAGCTCGGTAAGCGGGCACAGTCAACATAACACTCATTGTATCGTCTTTAGCTATAGCCTGGACTAATAAATTAGTCAGCATCGTCTGTTATTGATACGCCATATAAAAGAGCAATGGTTGCTCATGAAGTGACCAGAAACTTACAATAATTATTATCAGATTCAATCTCTATTGATTTAAAAGAGTACAATTTAAAGGCAGAATAAATCGTGCTTTTAATCGCACTCTAAAAAATTAACCGTTTCAAAATAAAAAATTATCGAGCTCTACAAGCCATGGGGGTTATTTAAAATGAATGAGTACACTTGCTCTATGTCCTTAATTTTATCGATAACGCTATCTCCCTCGCCGTCATCAACAGGTTCAAACCAAGCGTTCAAAATTTCTTTAGCCAAATCTTGAGTAAGAAGACGATTAGATAAAGCTAAAACATTAGCTCTATTCCATACGCGAGCACCACGTGCTGTTGGTGCATCAGTGCATAAGGCAGCCCTGATGCCAGGAACTTTATTGGCAACAATAGAAATTCCCGTGCCCGTCCAACAAAAGAAAATACCTTCGTCACAGATTCGTTGCTGAATGGATTCGGCTGCTTCTTTTGCTACGTCTATCCATAACTCATTATTTCCAGAGTTTAGAGCACCGAATAAAACCACCTCATGCCCTAAGCGCTTAAGTTCATTAACAACAAATTCATTTACGGGGTAAAGCTCATCACTACATACTGCGATTTTCATTATTTACTTTACCCCTGTTTTTTAATCAAATAATTCATCGTACAAAAACACATTTATCTATTCTTATGTTTTTGCTGACACGCTTGTACTACTGAAGAATCTACAGTAACGCCAGTAACAGTTTGTCCTGCTAAAATGGGTTTAACGCAATGCAAAAATAGTGCTTTTCCTGTTTTATCACCTTTGGTAAAACCGGCTGACTTACACGCTTTTTCTATTGCTTGGCAAGGATGTCGACTATTCATAATCGATGTGCCATGAGGTGGTGTTGTCGCTGTTGTGCTAGAAGGCTGCGACCCTGCTGTGGCACTTACATCTGCCCACGCACCAAAAGTAAGAGTTGCACCTAATGTAAAAGATGCAATGGTTATAATTGATTTGTTCATTATTCGCTCCTTGCATAAAAAATAATTAATATCCATAAAATAGTTAATTATCGAACAATACATGTATTATTCTTGTTTCATATTATAGCCGCTAAATAAGCAAATTGTAGCCTAGATGGAGCATAGCTCTGAGAGATACTCTCATTTTTGTTCCGTGCCAAAGCCTCAAGCCTGAGCCATCAAAGCAGGTAACGAGTTAATTTCTTTTTCAAACTTATTGAGTGCTTGTGCTGATTGGGTATGCACAGAAAAAAATCCAAATACAAGAAGAGGAACAGAGATTGGGAGGGTAAGCACTATAAGAAAAAAAGTAGCAATCACTTTCGCCCACTCTCTATACTGTTCTAAAATGGGACGAACCTCTTTAACCGTATCGATACTTTCTTGTCTCAATATAGTTTTTCTTTCTTTACAGGAAAGACCTTCTTTAAATAAGAATCTAGCTTTCGCTAAAACCAGCTTGCTGATCAAGTGCTCAACCGCTTGCACTGCTGGAATATAATGTTCATTATGTTGTTGCTTTATTTTCATAGCGTACAGTTTAGAAGAAAATACATCAAGATGAACATCAAGATTGAGAAAATTACTTAATTCAGCCAAGTGTTCTTGATATTCGGCCATTTTGCCGACTCTATTCAATAAAGACAACAAAACATGGGGTTGCTTGCACATTGCATAAATGAACACATTTTCATAAATCCCATCATCCACTTGGCTTAAAAACGCTTTTTGCTGAGCAAAGTTTAGCGTTACAGCGTTTAATAGTAGTTTTTCTATAATTTCGGGGCTCTTTTCTTCTATAGCCAGATCAAGAGCATTTTTTCTTTGAGCATTTCTGACAGTCACATCAATATTATGGGCTAGCAAAGAATCTACTGCGGACTTTTGTCCTTGCTTTACGGCAAGAAGAAGGGCTGTGCTTTTTTGACTGTCATAAGCATCTATATCACTGTGTTGGGCTAATAAAAGTTCTATTATTTGGTGATGACCATTATATGCAGCCCAATGTAAGGCTGTTCTTTGATTAAAATCAGTCTCGTTAATATCTGCTTGGAAATTCAATAGAATTTGTACGGCTCCCAAACTCCCCACAGTAGCAGCCGCCATCAATACTGTTTTACCCAACCTATTTTTTGAACATAAAATGCTTTTAATAAGATTGAGATCATTGCTGTTCGTTAATTCCTCAACTAAAGCAGCAAAACTCTGAGGATGTCGCTCCTCAGCATAAAACAATGCATTGTGATAAAGACCAGCCCTTACCTTCTTTAAAAGAGATTTTTGTGCTTCAGGGCTTAAAATAACTGCTTTAAGAAGTAATTGCGCAATCAACTCTGGATGAAATTTTATAGCCAGATCAAGAGCATTGCCCCCTCCTAAATTCCTTACGTTCAAATTAGCATTAAACTCCAGTAAAACTGCTACAACCTCTCTATTCCCATGCGCCACAGCAAAATTAAGTGCGGTATTACCTTTATGATCTCTGACTTCAAGCTCAGCATTATTTTCTAATAAATAGCGAACAACGTCACTATGACCGTTATTAGCTGCCCAATGCAGGGCGTTACAGTCATTAATATCTCGTGCATCAATACGTGCATTATGCTGCAATAACAAACTAATCGATTGCTTAGCCCCACTTTTAGCCGCAATAATTAACGCTGATTCATTGTTCTTAAAACGAGCACAAACCATCTCTTTTTTGGCGTCATCACTTAAAAAATCAATATATTCAGGTAACGCGACAGGCTCATATTCCAGAGCATATCTCAATGCGTTTTCAGTTGAGGTATATTTAAATAACTCGGCTTGCTGTTCTTTATCTAATTGAAAAATTTGACGAAGAACTTGTGGCTGTTCTAGCCTACATTCATCAAGTAAAACCAAGAAATCAGCGGACGCCATCTCTTCTCTAACCGCTTGCTGTTGAGCAATAATTCTTTCTCTAAGTCTGACAATCATCAGTTCTTCTGCTTTAAATTGCTCAATAATAGGATCAAGATGGTTCGCAACGAGCTCAATACAATATCGTATATTAAAATATTGCTCCTCTGTTGGCCTCATTATGCGTCCAAGAGTATCTTTTAAATCCATATATTGATCGTAATACCATTGCCTTTTTTCTTCGCTAAATGAATTCCAATACTGAACAAACTCACTAATTCCTTCATTAGCAATAGCTGCAGGATCATATTCCTCACCACTCCCATGAGCCCCCCGGCTCTTAATGCATTAGCTAATTTAGCCAGTTGCGCTCCAAAAGTTGAATCATGGAGTCTTTTCTGATTAAAACTATCTATAGTCTTATAATAGTCTATGACCTTATTCGAGTGATTAATAACTCTATTTAGTTCACTGGATGATAATTTAGGATAACGATCGGAAGTACTCACAATATGAGTAAACTCACCCGTATCTGATTCTATCGCATGATTTAAACATTCCACTATTGGAATAAATAACTGTTCGTCATCAGACAAAACGAACTCATGTAAATTGAATTGATGAATATTATCAAGATAAACAGTTTCATGAGCTTTTAAACTTGGCATAATGACGAAATAAGGTCCTTCACCCAACTGTAACTCATCATAGTCTTTTTTATTCTGGGGAAGAGGAGAAACAATATTCGCTAATTCTAAACAAAGTTGATTGACCTTATTAAAAGGTTGCTGGGTATAAGATGCCGTCGAGTGACGTATTCTCTCCCAACGATTGGCTAATAATACCGCTAAGTTAGCGCTTAAATCCTCTGATGTTGAAGTCGAAAAACATAGGTCAATTTCATCAAGAGTCAATTGATTTTCAAATTGCACTAACACTTCCGTATTACTACGAGGCAGTGACTCATTAAGGAATTGTCGTATTATTTTTACATGCTCTCTACATTCCTGACTTATATTGCATGCAACGGACACGAGAAACCTCAAAAATACAATATATGCTAATATAGCCTAATATAGAGCGAGACTCGAAGTAAATATTTATTTAGAACTAGATCGCATACAAATACTATACGCTCTAAAAGACATTTCCATGCTTTGTATATCGAACTCACGGTATTTAAAGATTGACAAAAGAGTTCATATAAAACAAAATATGTTGTTTTTTTTCACAGATGGTAAGCTAAGAATGAAGCCTCTAAAAAATTCCTCAGACTCCATTGGAACTGGATACCCGAAAACAACAGGCAGATTAAAAAAAGTCGTCGGTAGCCCTGATTCTACCCCTTTAAAAATTGCATTGATGGGCGACTCTACTCTAGATAACGGTTATTGGGTAGAGAAAGGCACATCTTATAGTAATAAAGTCGCCACGGTCACCCACCAGACAGCGCTAGCACTTGCATGTAATACAAAAACTGATTCCTACGATGTAGGAAACTTCGCTGTTGATGGCGCTACCACCAGTGATTTAATGGGTTATTGCCCTCTCAATAAAGTTCTACCTGCTGATACTGATCATACCAATAATACCGTTTACCAGATTAACGCTGTTGCTCAATGGAGTCCCGATATCGCTGTATTAAGTGTCGGAGGAAATAATTATAGAGAAGCTCTAATGGGCACTTTGAGAAGTAGGTTAAACTATCCTCAACTTCTTTTAAGAATTACCCCAGACAGTGCCAAAGAAGACATTCGTGCCGAGTTTGAACATGTAAAAGAGCAATTATTTGAAGACTATAAAAAAATTATAGATCTGTTAATTGATACGAATCCTAAACTCAGTCGCATCGTTCTTGTATCACAATACTATCCTGCAATTACAGAGTTTACTCCTTATTTTATTTACACAGGGTTTTCTCATGTTGCGCGAGCAGAAAGGAAAGGGCAAGATCCATTCACAGCAGTTGAAGAAACAATGAATGAACTGTATCGGAAAGTATTAGAGTATGCTGCAACCAAAAATAAGGAAATTGTTTTGGCTGATGCGACCTCCTCTTTAAATCCCCTTGGTGGAAATCATGCATTACAAATTGAGCCTAATGAAAAAGGCTCCAAAATCATGGGACAACTTATAGCTAAGGCCGTTGAATATACGTTCCCAGTTGATGAATTAGAAAATATTGAAAAGCCGATTGCTTTATTGCGAATGAATGCAAATGAAAAAAATATTCAATCGCAATTAATACCACAATCCCAAATAAAAGAGTTTAAAGTCAAAAAAATAGAAGAGTTTATTCAAGAAAACCGATATCGTCATTTAGGATTGTTGTTTTCCCCTTCCTCCAAATTAAGTTCTCGCTTTGAGGGAGCTTATAATTTCATTATGGGAAAACAATTTGATCCTGAATATACTGGTTTATCTGCCTTTGGGTTACTGGATCTGAGTTTAATAACTGTTGTAGCCTCTTATTTATGGCAAGTTGCTATCAAAGAGGATGTTCATACATCACTAAGAATAACCGCAGGGGTCACTGCAGCTCCTATTTTACTGAGTAAAATAATTGTTGGTCTTGCGCTAATGCTAGTGCTGGCCCTACCTATCGTTGGCTATGATAAAGTAGCAGGTCTGTTTGCTACCGCAGAGCAACCACTAGATCAAACAGATGGGGGGCAAGAAACAATAAGTATAGAGATTAGTCCTAAATAACGCATTGTTGTCCTTGCTAAAGCGGAAGTCCATTTCCAGCCCGCGTAGATACTGTCTTTAAAGGCAAGCAAAATTTTCATTAAAAGGTTGCTTGCTTTTAAGAACTCCAAAAATGATATG
>DAIAOV010000190.1 GCA_027437055.1 Legionella sp.
GGTGCTGAGGTGCTACATCCAAAAGGTATAACAATTAATAGTTTTAATGATTTAGCGCAGCTCCTTGGTCAAACTTTAGGTAGATTTGGTGAAATTCTCATTTATTTAGGTGTATTAGGGGCATGCTTTAGTTCGGTTATCGGTTATGCTCATGGTTTTCCCAAAATGGCAATGGAATGTTTCTATGTTTCCAATCCAGCTAGAAAAGAAAAATATGGAAATGACACTGGCAAGGATCCGTTATTTCGAGTATTTTATCTGATAGTAGCCATTTTGCCACTAATTTGGGCCATACCTGGAATGCCTGGTTTTATTTGGCTGACTGTATTTGTAAACGCTGCTCAGATAGTCCTATTGCCTCTCGTATCCATCGGGCTTATCATTCTTATCAATCGTAAGGATTTGATGGGTAAACTGGCGGGTAACAAGGCCCACAATGTTATGTTGGTCCTGTTGACCCTCCTGGCAATTTGGGGTGCTTACCAGACTTTTATGGGCTTAATCAAGTAATTGCCGGAGTTGTTCACTTATTGACTCTGCAATAAAGGGTCACTATGATGCAATTGCATTTTGCCTTCCTTCACTGTAGCTATACTAAAAAAAGCTTTGAAAATAAGTTGAGCCAGCAATTTCGTAATTTATAGCTGATTGCTGGCTTTTCTTTTTCCTTAATTAAAAGTACATTAAAGGGGTAACCAGTCTCCTACTCAATTTTAATATTCGGCGAGGCTCTAATCTTAGAAAATCACAAACTCACAAGGAGTTATACTGTATGGTTATAATATTAAAATTAGGTTTTACTCTATTATTAATACTAACTTTGCTCTTTCGGCGGGTAAATCTTGGTCATACAATGCTTATCGGGGCTACTTCTATTTATCTGCTTAATAACCCATCAAATACTATGTTGATCACAGCAGTACGAAATACGATCTGGAGTTCAGATACCTGGGTAATCATCCTTGCAATGTTTTTTGTCATGTGTCTTGAGTATCAATTCCGAACTAACGGGATCTTGACTAAGTTTATGGATTCTCTTAACTCAACCCTAAAGAGCGATCGCATCCTACTGCCGTTAATGCCTGCATTATTAGGTCTGTTGCCATCCATTGGGGGAGCAGTATTTTCTGCCCCGTTAGTCGAGAGCACTAGTTCGAGGTTTAAGCTTTCTGGTGAACACAAAACCGCGATTAACTACTGGTTCCGGCATGTATGGGAGTTTATCAACCCCATTGGGCCTTCCCTTTTATTTGCTAGCAGCATAGCGGGAATCCAACTAAGCGTGCTAATTAGTAACCAACTATGGATAACCCTCCTGGCTTTAATAATCGGCTGGTTTGTTTTAGTTTCAGGAAACAGATTCAAAAAAACTCAATTGAATACATTATCAACTGCATTATCAGGAGTTGAACAACCCATAAAGGACGACTCAGATACTCTAAAAAATATTCTACTAGCTATAGGACCTATTCTAACTAACATTATTCTGATAACTGTTTTTGACATCAATGCTGCGGTCTCAATAACAATGGTTGTTTTTTTGATGGGGATAGTTTTAAAACAGGATTTTAAAGATATTGTTAAGATGTTAGTTAATGCGCTTAATTTTAAATTACATTGGAGTATTTTCAGCATCCTTTTTTTTCAACAAATGCTTTTAGCAACCGGAATCACGGCTGAGATAGTAACATTATTTAAGCTCTCCGGCTTAACTGTACCTGTTATCGTTAGTCTTACAGCTTTTCTAATTGGTTTATTGACTGGAGTAGCTCAAGGAATGATAGCGATCGTATTTCCTATTGTAGCAGCTATGGCACCGGGAGAACTCTCGATAATTACACTTAGTTTAGTAGCCGGAACTGCCGGGCAAATGCTATCACCAGCTCATTTATGTCTAGTTGTAACTGCTGATTATTTTAAAGCTAATCTAGTCAGATCACTTGTCCGAATACTTATAATGGAAACTTTAATGTTTGCTTGTGTATATCTTGTTTTTAGTATTTTTCGTTTTGTGTGAGATTGCATATCGACTGGCTATGTTAAAGTTCATTTAAGATAAGTATCAGGGAAGGGAAATCATGCGTCCTTACGCATGAATAAATTATTGCTAGTATCTAATATGTTTATTGGCTTCTTTTGTGTCCTGCACTTTCAATAGTTTTATTGGCTTCTTTGGTAACATGAACTATAATAAGTTATGTCTTTTATGAGCTGATTAACTCGTATTACTGAATTAGGCCAGGTATTCAGGTCAAATATTTTAGACCAGATATTTAGACCAGATAAAATAAAAGACAAATATTAGGTTTAAAAGAATGGAGAAAACGATGAGGAAGAGAGACTTTACATTATTTTTACTAGCCAGTGCTTTATTAGGAATTAGTCAAAGTATAGATAACTCGATTTTTAACAACTTTTTAAGTGACACTTTTAACTTAACGGTTTCTCAGAGAACTTTTCTTGAAATCCCCAGGGAATTCCCTGGGTTTGCAGTTGTATTTGTTTCCACTCTATTTTTATTTCTAGGTGATGTTAGAATAGCAGCTCTCGCCAATGGAATGGCTGCTGTTGGAATGTTGGGAATGGGGTTTTTCTCATCCGAGGTAAACACTATGATTATTTGGCTCCTTATTTATAGCATGGGGATGCACTTATTCCTACCCATGTCAAACAGTATAGTGATGAGCCTATCAGATGAAGCAAACATGGGGAAAAGATTAGGTCAAGTAAATGCAGCCAATACAGCTGTATTTCTAGTTGCAAACTTAACCTTTGCATTTATCTTTAAAAACGCAAGTGTGAACTATAAAGCAGTCTATGCTATAGGAGCACTAGCATTTTGGGGAGCTGCGTTATTGGTTTTGTGGATGACACCTCATCCTCCGAAAGATAAAGCCAAAGGCTTCAAGCTTGTTTTTAAAAAAGAATATACTCTGTTTTACTGGCTAAATGTATTATTTGGTGCCAGAAAGCAAATTTTTATAACTTTCGCTCCCTGGGTATTAATTAAAATATTTCAGCAAGGTGTCAGTACATTTGCGCTACTCGGTTTTATCATTGCTGGCTTAGGTATCTTTTTTAAACCTTTTGTGGGTACCTTAATTGATAAGTTAGGTGAACGATTTGTCTTAGCCGGAGAGGCCGTTAGCCTTGTCTTTGTTTGCATTGGCTATGCCTATTCAAAATCATTTTTTGAAGGTATAGGTAAAGGCGAACTGGCAATTTACTTTGTTTTTGCCTGCTTTGTGCTTGACCAAATGTTGATGGCTGCTGGAATGGCCAGAGCAACCTACTTGAAAAAGATAGCACTCACTCCAGAGGATGTTTCTCCAACCTTAGCAATGGGTACTACAGTAGATCACGCACTCTCTATGCTTGTACCCTGGGTTGGC
>DAIAOV010000191.1 GCA_027437055.1 Legionella sp.
GGAGGCGCTGTAGATAATCCACTAAGCAGATAAATGGGAATTTACAGCGTGATGCTGATTGCTCTACTGATGATTTCTTTTCCCGCCAACGTAGTTGGCTCTGAGCGAAGCGCCTTGTTGCATCATTAGGATTTGTGCCCATGGCATTAGCTACTGGAACAGGTTCAGAAGTACAAAGACCACTTGCCACGGTAGTAATTGGCGGCATTATTTCATCTACTTTTTTGACTTTATTGGTATTACCTGGGTTGTATTTTATGTTGCATGAGCGACACCAAAAAAATCGCCTTAAGAAAAAAACTGAGAAACTTAGGCATGAACAAGAATAGGTACGCTCATTATATTTGACCAATAAATCCTATTTGTTCTAGCTGATTAAGCTGTTGAGTAATTATTCCTAATGTAGGGTGCAGTTTTAAGCCAACATCCATCCCTAAACTCGCCTGGGACATTAAAGCAAGAGGGGCTTATCAATCACCCCTCTATCGACTACTTAATTTATAATAGGCCTTTCCCTACTATTGGCTGAGTATAAACCCCACTATTATATTCTTGCCAAGTATCGGCAGGTTTAATAGGACAGTTTTTCGAAACCATGTGCCAGCCAGGGGTGTGTTTATAACATGCGGCTTGGATGGGGCCAACTATTAGAACCATACTGCTAGCAACCAGTAATCCAGCTGCTAAAGATTTGATTTTCATTTACATCTCCTTATGAGGGTCGTCCGGGATTGTAACGGAAAGGACCGTTTCATGATTGTTATAGAACTAAATATCGAATAATTAATCCATATGTGCATATATTATTTATAATTTGTCGCTTCCATTAAAATAAAATATTGAGATCTAATTTATTAACCTATTGTTTTTAAAAAAATATTATTCGTATGGTCCTTTCCGTTACAATCCCGGACGACCCTCTTATATTTCAATATCTGTACTTGGGTATAATGAGAAATTTAAATATTGTGCTATATGTTTATTATAAGGGCTATAAATAAACGGCAAAAGTAAGCTAAAGATGTGATGTTGTCATCTGATTCAGAGCAGAAATTGAGATACTCTTTACAGCGAGCATCAATATGAGCATTCCTAATATTTCGCAAGCACAAACAATAACTGTCATTAATAATTATTTAAAATGGCATAACCTGCCGGTTCATTGGAATAATACAGGAGTTTGTAATGGTTTAGCCACTATCCATGCTCATTATGTACTGCAAGACAAGGAAGATGTGTTTCTTCAAATGTTGCACAAGATCTCTGCAATGACTCAAGGGGATTTTTCACAATCTACTGTAAGTGATTCTCCAGAAGAAGATTTGGATCATTTTATAAGTCAGGTGATTTTAGCTTATAATCCAAGTATTTTTGCTCAAAACTTATCTCAACGAGACTCTCATAAAGCATTTAAAATTAATGGGGCACCTTTACGTTCCGATTTTGTTTTACCTCTGGTTACTTCAGATAAAAACTGGACAAAAATCTTGAAGGATATCGACTTGCAGCCTGGGGAGATGTTTAAGGTTTTGTCGAATAATCATGCAATATCCTTGTATCGCTCAAATGGTCAGTATGTAGTGTTTGATCCTAATTATCCTGAAGGGATTAAAAAATTTAGCGATGAAAAGGATTTAGTTAAAGAGTTAAGGAGTAATGTTTTTCAGTTTATAGGTAGTGATATGGCTTTAAATCTAACTCAAATTAGTAGCGCTGGATTCAAAAAAGATTCATCACGTACTCGAGCCAAGCCCGCAAAGTATATCAAAGAGTATTTTGATATTGATGCCATGGCATTTTATCCACCTCAAGAATCTGTGACCAATGATGTCTATATCGCAGCAATGGCTGGAGATAAGGAAACAATGCAAGCATATTTTGATATGAATCACGATAAGGAGTGGACTCCGAGTGAACTTAAGGATTTGGCCATTAAAGCAATATTGTACAATAACCGTGACAGCCTGGATGTTATTTTAAATACATTATACGCCTGCCCGATGCAGACAGAAGCAGAAAAAAAAGACAAAGAGGATGTACTGAACGTCATTATACTGCTAGCTCTGCGTGATGGGCGCAATGAATTAGTTCAAAAGATAATAGCTGATGATTATGGAAAAAAAATTTTCAAGAGTCTGGATGATAGTACTTTATTAAATATGGCCGCTCGAGGAGGTAATCCAGAACTCTTAAACAATATACTTAAACGAATTCAGAACAATAGTGTCAAAACAGAGCTATGGGGAGATACTGATGAGGTTGAAGATAATCAAGCGTCGGAGGATCTTGACGACTTGGGAAGTGTAATACAAATGAATCTTTCCGATTTGCTCGGTGATGATTTATTTGATGAAGAAAAGATGCCCCAATCGAAAAAGACTGAAATGACCATGATGCTCTTTAAATTGGATTCAAGAGGAGATAATGCGATTACTTGTGCAATAAAAAGCAACTCACCTGAATGCCTTGAGATATTACTAAAACAGTTAACTAAAGAGGGTTATGTTCCAACGGTAAAGGAATATCAAAGTTTTCTCTCTGTAGCGATTAATAAAAATGATATACGGATGGTTGATAAGCTGATTAACCATATAGATCCTGATAAACGCTTTTCAGTGGTTAGTGACATGACTCTTAACTCAGAGCAAATGAAAAAAACAAATTTACATATATTGAAGACACTAGAAAAAAATGGGTTGAGTTTTGAGGAACAGGGTCAAGCGATTGTAGCTGAAAAAGAAGCACAAAAACCGGGTATTATTGAAATTATTGGGGTTAAATTGGTTAAGTTTATAGATTATATGCAAGCCGCGTTAGGATTAAAAAGTGCTTCTCAAATGGAAGCTAATCCTTTTGTTGAGGCTCAAGCAAGTTCCTCTCCTCATGCGGAACAAATAAATTCCCTTAATGCTTCGCCTAAAGAAAAAATGAAGGCGATATTTAATGATTTTAAACAAAAACATCAGGCGCTAAAACCATTAGATAACAACGATGAATTAGTGCCCGAAGGACCTAGACCTGGTAAGTAAGATTCGATTTTAAAAAAATTATAAGCAGTGACCGTTTATTGATTTTGCTGACAAACCTAACTAGGCTACGGCCCAAATCAGCACATGTGATATACTTAATTGGATAATCCATTTTCTGATGACTCGTTCAGGGTTAATTTCTGTGAATATTAATAACAGTCTTGCATGGGCGCATCCAATAGTACAAGAGTGGTTCTTAGAAAAGTTTGGTTCAGCAACCGAACCCCAGAAACAAGGATGGCCACTTATTCGCTCAGGGTGTAATACTCTAATTGGGGTTCTAATCCCTATACCAATGTTGTAAAAAAATGGTTAGAATTCACCCGAGCAATAAAAAGGGATAAAGTTGTA
>DAIAOV010000192.1 GCA_027437055.1 Legionella sp.
AAAGATCATATATCAACAGCCATGCCTGCGCAATTTCCAGATAAAACACAACCTGTCTATTTACATTGCCGTGGGGGTGTCAGGTCATTATATGCAGCCCAATGCCTAATCGAGCAAGGATATGAAGAGGTCTATTCTGTTGATGGCGGAATAATAGAATGGGCTAAATATGGATATCCTGTTGAGCAATAAGAGTAAACTACTGTTAAAATTTAATATAGAACGCGATCAAAGATTGCCACCAAAACGAAGCATAACGCCAATCTATTTTGTATAGTACCACCTAATAGATCACGAGGGAATGATGAATCTTGGCCTAACGAGCAGCTTTTAGTCCAGGTTGAGCGAAACATCGTCGCTTCCTGATAAGGGTTGACCTTTTCAGAACCACTGCCTTAAGGCAACGGTTCTATAAGACTGTCTCCCAATTTAATATTGGGAAACTGTATTTATTAATGAGGGGAGACTGAAGAAACTGCTGCCTTCTCCTCCTTCTTGGAAGCTTTATCAGCGGAGGAGCCGCCTCCAAATAGACCCAAATTACCAGGTTTCTGCTGTTTTATACGCAATTCTTCAGCGTCAAGTAGTGTTTCTTGCTCAAATTCTTTTAGCTTCGTCTTTAAGGCACCAATATCTGTAACAACATTATAACCTTCTATATCAAAATATTGTGACTCCAAATAACCTTTTCTAGGATTCGATTCTTTATAAACATGAGAGCGTAAAAATTCATCTAAAGCTGTATACATTTCAAAGAGATCATTTTTATTCGGCTCTTTATCTAGTGTAATATCCAAGGAAGTAGTCAATGAGTTGAAAAAATTGCTGTGTGTTGGGGATGTCCATCTATAGCGTTCCTTAATATTCGCGCGAAAATAGCAAGTTATCGCGTTTAATACTTTGGTCTGTTTTAATAGTTCGTTACTCAATGGATCTAATAGTTCTATTGTTCTTAAAAAAACTTCTGATTGTATCCGTCTTTCCTGGGGAAGTATCTCAAGCGATTTTTTAATATTATCAGGATCAATCTTATGATCTCGATCATAATACAAAATCAAACTCTTGATGCTTTCAAATATGCTTTTCTTTAACTTTTCATAAGCTACCAATTCAAACGACATCTTAACTCTCCTTAAACTCCATTAAAAGGACTAGTGAACACTATTCACTGGAACTCAGTTTAAACTAATTAATTATTTTCGTCATGTGTTTTCTTTTTACTCTTTAATTAATTTTCAAGCTTTTGATTTTTATTAAAATAAAGAGATCGTTCTATGAAGTATGGAGTTTCATAATTGAAAAGTCTGGAATTTAGAACAAATTAAAGACTAATAATTTGTGGTAGGTATTTTCTCTTCTGTTAGGGCAAACAAAACTGGATTATGAATTGTTAATAAATTCTGATAAAAATTAGAAACAGGAAAAAACCAGTTCATATTGCCCCATTTATTAGATTGATATTTCCGCAAAAACGATTTACTATTTGCACAAAATTTTTAACGATATAATCATGACTAAACCAGCTATAATAATAGGGATCTCAGGTCCATCAGCCTCAGGAAAAAGCCTTTTGGCAAACACTATCGTTAGCGAGCTAGGCTCTGAACAAGTAGTAGTAATTTCAGAAGATGCTTACTATAAAGACAATGGTCATTTGCCATTTGCTGAAAGAGAAAAAATTAATTACGATCATCCCGACTCCTTCGATCATGCTCTACTGTGTGATCATCTGCGTGAATTAAGGATGGGTAAATCAGTGGAAATACCCATTTACTCTCACTCCAAACATCTTCGTTTAACTGAAACCCGAACAATTGGTCGTCATGCTATCATAGTTCTGGAAGGCATTTTATTATTTAGTGATAAAGCATTGCGTGAGATTATGGACATTCGTATCTTCATGTCAACACCACTTGATGTATGTCTTACACGTCGTTTAAAGAGGGATGTCGTAGAACGGCACAGGACTTTTGAATCAGTGGTTCATCAATATGAAACAACTGTAAGACCTATGTATTTACAGTTTATTGAACCATCGAGCCGTTATGCAGATATAATCGTTCCTCGCGGCGGTGAAAACCGAATAGCTATTGAAATGATTCAAGCTAAAATGCGTGAATTGTTAGCTACTCATACTACAAAAAAAGAGTAATACGAAGGAGAATATGGTGGGATTTCTAGCTGGAAAAAAAGCATTAATTATTGGTCTTGCAAGTAATCGATCAATTGCATATGGAATTGCAAAGGCATTTCATGCTCAAGGAGCAGAACTTGCATTTACCTATCAGAATGAAAAGTTACAATCTCGTGTTGAAACAATGGCAGCCGAGTTTGGCTCAACTCTAACATACCCTTGTGATGTAGCCCATGATGAAGAGATAAACGCTCTATTTAGCCATTTACGCAATCATTGGGATAAGCTGGATATTTTGATACATTCAGTAGCCTATGCACCAGCTGACCAAATAAGTGGTGATTATCTTGAGTGCGCCAACCGTGAAGGATTTAGAATAGCTCATGACATCAGCGCTTACAGCTTGGTTGGATTAACCAAAGCAGCACTGCCAATGATGGAAGGCACCCAAGGTTCCGTTCTAACCCTCAGTTATTATGGTGCTGAGAAAGCGGTCCCCAATTATAACGTTATGGGTATAGCCAAAGCGAGTTTAGAGGCAGCGGTTCGATATTTATCAGCCAGCCTGGGTCCAAGAGGATTAAGAATAAATGCTATCTCAGCTGGCCCAATTAAAACACTTGCAGCCGCTGGAATTAAGGACTTTCGAAAGATTCAAGCCGCCTATGCTAATATTACCCCATTACAGCGCAATGTTACCGCCGATGAAGTAGGCAACACAGCTGCATTTTTATGCTCTGATTTAGCTTCTGGCATTACTGGCGAAATCGTTCATGTAGACGCAGGTTATCATGCCGTTTCTACTATGAGTGAATTAAGTTAATTTCAAAGTAGAATAAAAAATGAGGATTCAATGAGATCTTCCTAATTGGAGTTTATGCTGCAGCCCCATAAAACTGTTCAACGAGAGACTTTTTTCCCCTTGAAGATGCTGGACGTTCCTGAGTATATGGTGACGTTCAATACCTGCCATTGTGGATTCAACAAACCTGGTTGCTCGCCAGCCAGGATTTTTCCTAAAGAGTATCTAGGCAACGTCCCTGAGGTTTTTTTATACAGTTCTGCATTTTAAATTGTTCACGGATTTTTAAATTCACTTCGATCTGCCCCCTCTCCCGCGGGATGAGGGTTGGGGCTAAGTGATCCCTACAAAATTTGAACAGATAAT
>DAIAOV010000193.1 GCA_027437055.1 Legionella sp.
CAGCATGATACCCTTATCTTCTAGCAATTCTTCTTTACCAACAATTAGATCTTTTTCATTAAAACGTGCAATTACTCCTTTACCAATCTCCGCCTTAAACTCCTCCGGTTCTGGTATTTCGACACCCTGTTCTTTGGCATGTTTTATAATGGCCCTTGCCAAAGGATGTTCCGAATATTTTTCCCCTATGGCGGCCAGATAGATTACTTCTTGTTTAGAAACTCCATTAAAACCTACAATATCCATAACCGTCGGGCTTCCTATAGTAAAGGTTCCTGTTTTATCAACAAGAAGGGTATCAATTTTCCCTGCTTCTTCGATATATATTCCACCCTTGACAAGGATTCCTCTTCGTGCCATATTGGAAATACCTGCTGTTACTGCTGTAGGTGTTGCAATGGCAAACGCACAAGGACATGCTACCAGCAAAACAGATACTGCGTTTTTTATGTCTTTCGTCATTAGATAGGTGCCAATGGCAATCAATACTACTACAGGCAAGAACCACTGAGTGAAGCGGTCCGCAAGGTTTTGGATAGGAGCCCTGGTAGCTTGAGCTTTTTCAGTCAATTGAATAATTTTTGCCAATGTCGTGTCCGCACCGATGTGAGTGGTTTCTATTTCTATTCGTCCCTCTTCATTTAAGGTCCCGCTATATACTTCACTTCCATTAAATTTTTCGACAGGTACAGATTCTCCCGTAATGGGTGCTTGGTTGACACTGCTATGTCCGTTGATGACAATACCATCGACAGCTATTCGCTCACCGGGTCTTACAACAACAATATTCCCAATTTGGACTTCATCCACCCCTATAGTAACTTCTGTCTCATTTCGTTTTACAGTAACCTTTTTAGGAGCTAGATCCAATAAACCCCTTAAACTTTTTCTTGTTTTATCTAAGGTATAGGATTCAAAGGCACCAGCTACGGACATGATAAAAATTAAAGTCCCAGCGTTTATAAATTCTCCTATGGCAACAGTCGCAATTAGCGCCACAGTTACAAAAACATTTACCGTAATCCTTGCATGGAATATATCTTTAAACCCTGATATAAATCTTTGCAATCCTCCAAACAAGACTGCAAAGAGAGCAATAGCAATGTAAACAATATCAGGTCCGATATTGTTTTTTGCCAGTAGCCAACTAACAAGTGTTGCAACGCCTACAATAATTGGGGCAATGGCAAACACAAGGAAGTCCCTGACGGGCGAGCTGTTTGTTTCTTCTCTTTCTATAGACATAAACGTTTCCTCAATTCATTAAAAGCTATTTTTATCTTTTTAAAACATCATCATAAAAGTTCGCTCGGAAACTCTTATAAATTTTAGAATATCCGAGCCTTTACTTTCACGCGGACAATCACCCTAGATAAAACTTGCCTATTTCTTGGGGTTGTCCTTTTGTTCCTCTTTTTTACCGTCGCTAACTTTCGATGGTGTACAACCACAACTTTCTCCTGGCCCACAGCATCCTCCTGTTTGTTTAAGAGATTCTTTAATTAATCCAAAAAAACCTGATTTTTTCTTGTTGTCTGCCATTGTTATTTCCCCTTTCATTTATGGTTTAAAGAGCATATGAGCATACAGGCATATAATGTTTATAATATGCCAGGATTTCTTATCCTGTGCAATATAATAAATCTTAAGTACATATAATATTTGTGCTTTTATACTCTTTTAAACTTTCTAAATCTTTTATATAGCAATCATTAGTATTCCATTGGTACTTTAAATACTGATAAAGCTGTTCATGTTTATTCCAAAAATCATCATTTAAATAATAGTAAGACCATTGTGATTTTTTTTCATCTATTATAAACCCTGATCCTTTAAGTTTATTCAAATGTTTTGAGGCATTGGTTTGTGATATGTCAAGGATAGCCTGCACTTCACAGACACACAAATCTGTTTCTTTCAATATATTTAGTATTCTAATTCTCGTTTCATCTGTAAGCATTTTAAAAATATCCGTTAGATTCATTTTTTCGCTCCTTATAAGACTATATGCTCCTATAGGAATATAGTATTCCAGTAATATTTGTTTGTCAAGTTATTTATGACTATTAAAACCTTTAAAAGATCCCGCGAATCAAGAAGTATTCTCCCCAACTGATAGTCATATCATCTGTGTCAATATTTTGGCTTAAAATCTGACACCAAACTCAAATTCTTTATTGCAGATTATCTTCAGCAATTGTAATCTTTTCTATCAGTTGACCTTACTAACTTACCATATTTTTATGTTTCTTAACCGTTAGCAGTTCTGTTACCATGCCCAGTACATACATTTCCAAAATTGATAAAAAAATATAGCAACACAAGGAATGCAGAATCTAAAAAGCTGCATTCCTTGACTTTCCAATTTCCTTAATGTTTTGTTAGATACTTTTTGTATTCATTACTCTCATTGCATTTAATATTGCGATTATTGCCACACCCATATCTGCAAACACAGCTTCCCACATAGTTGCAACTCCCGCTGCACCAAGTGCAAGGAATATGGCTTTAACCCCTAATGCAAACACAATGTTTTGCATTACAATGTTCCTGGTCCTTTTTGCTACTTTAATTGCAGTGACAATTTTCGATGGCTCATCCGTCATGATAACTATATCAGCTGCTTCAATTGCAGCATCAGACCCCAAGCCGCCCATTGCCATGCCGATATCCGCTCTTGCAAGTACCGGAGCATCGTTGATACCATCACCTACAAACACAATTTTCCCCTTACGAGATTTCTTGGCTTCCAGGGACTCGATTTTTTCTACCTTGTCAGCCGGTAGCAATTCTGTATATACCTCATCAATACCCAGCTGGGCTCCTATTTTTTCGCCTACAGACTTCCTATCGCCGGTTAGCATTACTGTAGTTCTAACACCTACTGCCTTCAATCCTTTAATCGCATCAGCTGAATCTTCCTTCACAGCGTCTGATATTACAATATTTCCTGCATACTTCTTGTCTACTGCAACATGTACTACTGTACCTAGAGTCTCAACTTCCTGATATATAATGTTTTCTTTATTCATCAGCTTGCTGTTTCCGGCAAGAATCTCTTTACCACCAACTTTAGCCAGAATCCCATGACCTGCAATTTCCTCATAGTTTTCAATTTTAGTAATATCGACATCTTTGTTATAGACTTTCAGAATGGACAGTGCAATTGGATGACTTGAATGACTTTCAGCAAATGCCGCATATTCAATCAATTCCTCATCAGTAAAATCGGCTTGGGGGTTAACATCCACAACCTCAAATATACCTTTAG
>DAIAOV010000194.1 GCA_027437055.1 Legionella sp.
CAATAGTCCCAGAGTAATCACTCTCCGCCACTACTCTACAGCAATTATCAATTTGGAGCTCCATTTCCAAATGGCTCCTAATTATCCGAGACATAGTCTTCATTTCACAAATAGGCATGCTCTATCGCATTACGCTGCGCCAATAGGAGCTTAAAGAGCGACTCGCTCATTGGATCATTATTTATATAGTTGTGCCTTTGATGAGTTAATGTAGAGTTGATCGATAATTCCTGTAATCAGCGAAGCGGGGCCAGGAGCGCCACTTGATGTTGGCCCAACACACTCGGCATAAAAATGAACCCCACTTTTAGTAGAAAGAAACCTGTCTTTTTCTACGGCATTAAAAGCACCAATAACTCCTGAAAGTACATTACCTATCCCTGCTACTTTTTGTACCAGCTCCGAATCAAAATTAAATTGATTTATTTGCTCCAAATCAACGACCATATGTCTTTTCCCACTGGCAACAACCGCTACATTATATTTTTTTGATAATGCTTTTGCATTTTCAATAACTATCTTATCTTCAACAAGATAATTATTATTTTGTATAACTAACTCTCCAGTCAGTAAACTCGCAATTTCATTGGGGTAGCCACGTACAGTCGAAATTCGATATTTTTTGATTAAGTTAATTGCTGCATCTGTCCGATATCGGCTTGCACCTGCGCCTACTGGATCTAAAACAATGGGTATATTCATCTTATTCGCTATGTTACAAATAGTATTGCACAGTTTAATAAATGGATTATCCAGTTTGCCTAAATTGATCACTACGGATTTGGATGTTCCCAGCAACTCTTCCACTTCTTCCGCTGCATTACACATTAATGGAAATGCACCAAGAGCACGTATCCCACTGGCCACATGGCCTATAGGAAAGTAATTGGTAATCATTAATACAAAAGGTTTTTGTTGTTTCATTTTTCTTAAAATTTCATTGATTTCCGTTGTCATAAAAGCCCCATTTTAAATTCTCTTAGATAACCTTTATTCATAGTACATAGGATTACATTAATACCTACGCTACACTATTCATGGATGAATCGCGCCTCCCATTTCGAACAGTCCATTGCCAACTTGGTGGATAGGATGGTTCATTACATTGGGAGTCAATATTTTTAAACTCCATGTGTCTTTAGCCGGATTTGGAAGACCATCCTCCTCCTAATGCCTCAATAAGGTGTACGCTGGCTATCTGACGTCGTGTGCTAATATTAATGAGCTCTATTTCGGCATCAATGGCATCGATTTCATACAAAACTACATTTAAAAAAGTATAAATACCAACTTTCCATCGATGATTTGCCTGATTTAATGCAGCTTTTGCAGCAGTAGTTGACACCGTTTGTTTGCTGTACTCTTGATCGAGCTTATGCACCGCTACCAAACTGTCTTCTACCTCCTTGAAGGCGTTTAAAACGACTTGCTTGTAATAATCAACGGATTGGTAGTAGCTTGACTTTGCTTTTTTCAATAAAGCTTGCAATTTAAAGCCATCAAATAAAATTTGCTGTGCTTCAGATACTACTTCCACAGGGATGATGGTTGACGAGGGTGGACCAAGTGACCAAATAAAACTTGGGGTTGAAAATAAGTTTGAAAACCGGTCACTTTGGTAGCCTACAATGGTTCCTAAATTAAGCTGGGGTAAAAATGCAGCGCGCGCAACACCAATTGTGGCGTTTGCTGACTGTACGCGTTGTGCTGCTGCTGCAATATCCGGTCTTTGTGCTAAAAGTGTTGAAGGCAAGTTCGGTGATACAGTGACTGTATGCCCCTGTTTTTTAACAGGAGGCATGTGAAAATTTGCAGGGATTTCACCCACCAAAATTGCAAGAGCATGTTCCAGTTGCGCGCGTTTTAGCTGCATGTCAATTGCAGAGGCTTGAGCACGTTCCAGCCTTCGTACAATCTCATCTTCCTCCAGTGCAGATGCTGCGCCAACACGATGTAACTGACGCGTTAAATAAAGTGCTTTTTGGTATACACGCACATTGTTATCCAATACAACTTGTATTTGATTGTCTCCTTGTAATTGAAAATAAGTGGATGCAAGCAGGGCATGTAAGCTCAAATCAATTGCAGCCAAATCATATTTGCTTGCAAGAGCCAAATGTTTGGCTGCCGAGACTTGGTTACGAACCATTCCCCAGGCATCAATCTCATAACTTAAATACCCTCCTAACGAAATCGTATCATAAATAAAGTTAGCGTTATTTCTTGCATTGCCCAAATTACGTGAGTTTTTTTGCCTGGATTCCCCCGCGATTCCCAAAAGTGAGGGATACATTTTGGACCGAGCCGATTCAAGAATCGCCTTAGCTTCTTCATAACGTTCAAAAGCTATTTTTAGATTTTGGTTTCCTGTGGTTACCTTTTGCTCCAGTTGATTTAATGTTTCATCTTCATACATGGTCCACCAGGGAACATTCTTTTTTGCTTCAAATAAAGAGGGCTTTGACATGACCCATGTTCCACTTTCTTTATAGTTGAGAGGAATCGGCATGGGCGGTTGTTTATAGGCCGGAGCCAATGAGCAGCCTATTAATAAAAAAGTAGAATAAACAAATAAAATAGAGGCCTTAATCAACCAATGACCCTTTATTTTTTGAATTAAGCCAATGATTTTCTTTCTCCTGAGGAATGTGGGCGGCGTTTTTCATTAACCACTTCAACATGTTCACCATTATAAAGAGAGTCAGGTGGATTAATAACAATCTGCTCCCCAGGCTTAATAACGCTATTGACCTGAACTTTTTTGCCAAAATCAGTTCCTATTTCAATTTTTTTAAGCGTGACATGCCTGTCTTTTTCTACAACAGCGACTTGGAGCCCCTTCGCACGAAAAATCAAGGTATTTGCGGGCAATATCACACTTTCTGGCGTATTGGGTATTGAAAACTCTACCATCGTATAGCTGCCAGGTAATAATATGCCTTGCTTGTTATCTACCGCAAACTCTGCTTGCAGTGTCAGTGTGCTGGTATCAATTGCTCCTGCAGTTTTGATTAACCGGGCAGAAAACGTTTTCCCTGGGTGTTCTGCAAAACGTAAACTGACCTTTTTTGTCGATTGGATACGAGAGGAGTACATTTGGGGGATATTAACATACAGTCTTAATGGATCTGTTTGTACAATTTTAAAAAGTGG
>DAIAOV010000195.1 GCA_027437055.1 Legionella sp.
CGAAATAAAGCAGGTTGGGATAATCGGTATCTCGCTCAGATTCTAATGTCAAGCGATTTTTAGCGCGATTGCCCTAAATTAGAACATGCTCTTGTAGTTATTGATTTTCTTTTGAAGTATTGTAACCCACACCATGGCACAGCAATTCCTGTTGTTACAGCTTTGGATCGTTTTCATGCAGACATGCTAGAGCTTTGGGGTATTAGTTTGTCACGAGATCTTTTGGAACAAATTTGTCAAGCATTCTATAAAGTTTCTGGTGATACCTTAGAAAAATATAATAAATTATTTATTCCAGCTCCTTTTACTTGGATTACTTTCGAGCAGTTTGGTGGGCTTATCAAAAATAAATCAAACTTTTCGGTGATTATAGGGGCGTTAACACCTCCTATTCCAGGTGATGAACATGAATGTAAAAAGAGATTATATCATTCGGCAGTTACTCGATTAGGTAATGAAGTCAAACACACTAATGAAATTATTGCTCGAGCAGTTCCTGATATAGTAGCAATAGATATCCCTATTCTAAAAAAGTTTATAGAGCAGGTAATAGGAGAACTACGCGCGAAACGGCAAGACAGTGCCATTCGTCCTATTTCTTTGTTGAATATACAGGCTCTGACGCAACGTATTATCGATAATCAAACCTATGAAAATATTTTATCATTATTACAATTTGCTGATCATTCCATCTATTTTAGTGATGATGTATCAATAAGCTTTGGTGATCAAAGCAAGCATTCTGTTGATTTATTAAGCCCAATGGGGCGTCATGCTGCCTTAAGATTATTGCAAAGACTGGGTGAATACATGACAGGGAAGAATTTAAGCAGTTGTTTTGACGACACAATTCCCTGGGAGGATGTTGTCGCACTAAGAAATATAATAGTCCATCAGGATCAGAATAAAAATAAACGCTTTGTCGATGATTTACTAAAAAATAAGGAACAGCTGGAAACTATATTTAAAGAAGAGTTTACAGAGCTATTTTTTAGGCTTTTAGATAATTTACTATTGCGTGAACAAAATACCTCTACTTACGAAATGAATCCCCAAGAACATTGGACTAAAATTTATCAATTACAACAACAAAAAGCCTTGGCACAAGCAGCTCCCAATCAAGGGAAGAAAGAGGCGTTAGTTAGTTTGACTTCACAAGAAGACGAAGACTTTTTTATTGCTAAGCTGAAAGAAAAAGGGGCTACAGAAGAACTACAAGATTTATGGCGTGGGATATTACGGGGTACAGAAAAATCTCCTCTGACTTCAGTGGAAGAAGGCAAGTTTAGGCAAAAGTATTTCCCTAGTAGAAAAGAAGATCCAGTGAGCTGTAAAAGATTAACTGAAATCATGAGAAATGCGTTGCGTCCCAGACTTAATAAAGAAGAACGTAATAAAAAACAGGTGCAAATTAAAGAGGAGGCTAATCAACGTGAACTAGAGAAAAAGAATAAAATTTGCGGTCTAAAGACTATTCGTAGTCTTGTCGAGCATGCAAAAACTAGTCAAGAGGGAGGACATATTCTTTCCGTTTCAGAGAGAGTTAATGCTGTAATAGAGGCATTGAATAATATGAAACAGTTTCTATTCAAAGTTGGATATATTAATTATCACGCAGCTTATACCACTTTAGAGGGATGGGATGCATTTCATATGCGTTTCGGAGGTCTGACACTTACCAACACACTGTTAGTTAATCATCAGTTGAGGGATGCTCTTGAATACAATTTTGGACAAGCAATTCAGCATTTGGAAAAAATACAAGGATTCAAAGTGTTTAATAATTGTTCTTATTTAAGGCAAAACTATCCAAGATTAAGAGAATTAAGGAATTATGTTGAACATGATAATGCTCTGATGGCTACTGTTTATTCCGATAATTCTATTCCTTTTATAAATCGTATAACTCTAAATGAACACATACTTTATTCCGAATATATTTCAGTAATCTATAAACTACTTCCTGAGTTAAGGCTGGTACAGCTCGAGAGACTTACTTCCGTGGATAGGACCGGAAATGAGCAAAACAATACATCACTTCCTGTATCAAGACTTACATCTTCTCCTCGTTCAGCGGCATCTTCTGTGGGGTCGAATCGCTTTTTTGGGGCAGCTGAGCAAGAAGAGAGTGAGAAAGAAAAAGAGGGGTACACGCATACACCTTAAAGACAACATTCGGGCTTTCACTGCAAACAGACAAGAATGACTCTTTCTTGCCTGTTTGCTACTTTAAGAACTTTCGGAACCGCCAGAATGCGCCAATAAAAAATGCCGCCCCGATACTGATCAAGGCTAGGAATTGCGGCAATACAATGTCCAGTCCAGCGCCGCGATAGAGAATCGATTGTTCCAGTATGATAAAATGAGTCGTCGGTGTGAAGGACATAATAAATTGGATGAGCTGCGGCATGCTTTCACGTGGCGTAAAGCCGCCTGACAATATTTGCATAGGCAGCAATACCAACATAAGTAACATCCAAAGCACTCATCTCCTTTGGATGTAACCGCGGAGAGTTTCAGCTCGTTGAGGCATAGCCCCATCAATCCATACACCAATCTGGACATTCCGACCATGTTCCAAGTTGCGGCTGAACCCGGGTGGGGTTTCAATTGCAAGACTAATGTTACCACTACGCATGCGCTGATCAAGATCCTGATAATCCAAGATGGGTGACCGCTTTGAAAAATACCGTGAGCCTGCAATATTATATATATAATCACGGCTAATCGTTGTGTTATCGCGATCGAGCACTACAAACGATAAATTTTCCACATCCAGGTTAATACCATAGCCTATGACGAACATCAAAATTACACTGCCTAATATTGCTAAGGCCATACGAATTGGATCACGCAGCAATTCGATCGTTTCGCGCTGCATATAGCTAAACATTCGTTGAAAATTAAAATTCCTACATTCTTGGATATGCTTGTTGAACTGAAGCAGAGTGCATTTAGAGCGTTAGCCTCTCTAGGAAAAACGCTTAGTGCTTGGAAAGATGAAGTCGCCAGAATGTGGCGGTTTAGTAAATCTAACGGAATAACAGAAGGGTTCCATGGAAAGATGAAGCTGATACAACGAAGGGCTTATGGATTTAAGAGTTTTGAAAATTACAGAGTGCGTGTTAAGGTGCTCTGCGGGTG
>DAIAOV010000196.1 GCA_027437055.1 Legionella sp.
CTATACTTATCAGGGAGAGTTATCCACGGATATGGCGCGTTTGGCATTAAAAAAAGCACCACCATTGGATACACTTGATGCGCTCTATGCCCTTGATATTTATTCAATACGTTATAAAACAATTACTCCTGATAGAAAGATCACTATTGCTTCTGGTTTAGTTGCAATGCCAATTGCAGCTCAAGGAATAGTTGGTATTATCAGTTATCAACACGGTCCTCGTTTTACCCGTGATGATCTCCCCTCAAGACATAGTGAAAAAAATTATGTCACTCTAGCTGCTTTCAGTAGTCATGGTGGGTATATGACGGTGATGCCTGGTTATCTAGGACTAGGAGACAACGAGCTTCCACTTCATCCCTATGTGCAGTCTGATACACTAGCCAGTAGTAGCGTGGATATGTTGTTGGCTGCAAAAGCACTGGCTGCTCGATTAAATTACCCTCTCAATGACAGACTTTATCTAACAGGTTATTCTGAGGGAGGTTTTTCTACATTAGTGATGTTTGAACTTTTAGCACAGAATTATAAGGATATACCGATTACAGCAGTAGCATTAGGTTCTGCGCCTTATGATTGGGAAGAAATGATACGTTTTATTTTGTTAGAGCCCGATCCACATGCCACGGCTTATTTTCTCTATTCATTGCACTATTACAAACATTATTGGTCAAGTTTGGATGAGATTTTTGTTCCGCCATACAATACGATGGTTACCGTATTATTTGATGGAAAACATAGTAGTAAAGACATATTAAAGGCCCTACCACAAGTCCCAGAAAAAATTCTTCAACCTTATTTTTTTAATGCAATTCTTAACCAGACAGAAGCCAATTCCGAAAAACTCAAACTATTTTTCAATCGTTACTCATTCATCCCTACAGCACCATTGCTATTGATTGGTACAAAGGGCGATAAAGATGTTCCCTATCATGGCTCTGAAATTGCCTATGAATCCTTTAGTAAACTGAGTGATTTTGTTTCCATTAAATCAGTCAGTGATCAACTAGATCATGGCGAAGCTGCTTCCATATAAAGAAAATCATTGAAAGGAGTAAAATGAAAATGACTGAATAGGGCTGCAATTGTGTAGGTAACATCGTTAATTACCTCAAGTTAAACTGATGTGAATAAAATAGTTCCATTTCACATGCAGGCTCTAGAAAAAATCCAATTTAAACTAAATTATAGATTGGATTTTCTTAATCTACATATTTAAATTTGATTTTGTCCCCACAGTGCTATATTCAATTATATATGGAGCTTTGTAGAAAAAAATATATGAATTGATTGGTTATTAATCAGTAAAATCTATCTCTTGTGATAGGTAGAATGTTTTAATTGATTCATCATGAGATATAGAGCTGGCATTAAAATTAACACTAAAGGCACAGCTAAAATTAATCCAGAAATAATAGCAATGGCAAGAGGTTGTTGCATTCCAGATCCTGTTCCAATACTTAATGCAAGCGGTAGCAATGAAAGAATAGCTATAATTGAGGTCATTAAAATTGGGCGCATGCGCATTATTCCAGAAGTGATTATGGTATTTCGATTATGACGATGATGAGTGCGCAGTTCGGCAAAATAAAAAATCGCAATTTCGGTAACAATACCAATAATCATTGTCATCCCCATCATGGAGGAAATATTTAATTCAGTATTGGTTATCCAAAGACCCAAAAAAATTCCCGATATCGATAATAAAGTGGTAAATAAGATGCTTAATACGATGAGCACGTTCTCATATAAATAAAGAAGTAAACCAGCAACCAATAATACGGCACTAATGAAAACAATGATCAGTTGATAAAAAGAATGTTGTTGTTCTTCATAAAGGCCCCCGTATTGTATGTATACATGAGGTGGAAGAGTGAATTGATTCATTTTGGTTTTAATTTCTGCAAGAGTGGTACCCATATCTCTGTTCTCTATGCGAGCAGTTACAGCAATCATAGACTTTAAGTTTTCACGAGTAATTTCAGCTTGACCTTTTTCTATAGTGATTTCCGCAACATTTTGTAGTGATACATAATGTCCTGTTGCAGTGCGCAAGGGTAAGAGTTTTAGTTTCTCTATTCGATCGCGCAACGCAGGAGGCGTCCATACACGAATACCAACTACTTTTTCACCTTGTTGAATTTGACTGACAACAGTACCCATTAACTGAGTTTGAATTTGTTTGGTAATTGACTCTGGATCTAAATTTTTCAATGCGGCTTTAATACGATTAATTTTGATAATGATTGCATCTCCAGAGATGACAATTCCATTTTTTATTTCTACTACTCCTGAAACAGTAGATATTAATTTGGCAACTTTTTTTGCTGTATTTTGCAAAACGTGCTCATTATCACCAAATACTTTAATTTCAATAGGTTGTGGAACAGCTGTTAAATCACCAATCATATCCTCCATGAGTTGTGCCGTTTCAACTTTTATTCCAGGAACAAGTAAATTAATTTGATGTCGTACTTCAGTCATAATCTCATCAATATCACGACGCGGAGGTGGATTAAGACGGATAAAAAAATCTCCAGTATTAGGTTCAGTCAATCCACCTCCTAGTTGTAATCCTGTGCGGCGCGAGTAGTTGCGCACTTCAGGAGTTTTTTTAATGATTTGTTCGACTTGTTTTAATAATCTATCAGTCTCAGTCAGGGAAGTACCGGGTTGGGTGATGTAATCCAGAGTAAATCCCCCTTCGTCCATCTTAGGCATAAAACCTGAGCCCACTTGTGTATAAGAAAAATAACCTATGAATAGGATGATCAAAATGCTGAGAATAGGCCAAATTGATTTTTTTAGAAATAGGCGCATGAAGGAGTGATATATTTTGTATGTTTTTTTTAATTTTGGACCAGCTCGCTCAAGTTTTTTAGCATCTACTTGTTTTAGAAGCATTTCTCCAAGTAATGGAACGACTAAAAAAGCGAAAAAAAATGAAATAACCAATGCAGTTGCCATAGTTATTGCTAAA
>DAIAOV010000197.1 GCA_027437055.1 Legionella sp.
ATCTTGATAAGTGATCCCATCATTTCCTACACTAACACTTTTCAATCCAGTATTAGTCCCATAGCCAAGAATAATAAGCAGTAGCCGCTTTTTTAAGGTTTCTTTATCTAATCCTTCTTTTGGACCACTAGGTGTAAAGGCTTGTATGAAATCCACAAACAAATCCGTCTCTTTAAGTACATCCAACAAACTGGTATTGGGCCAACGCTTGAAGACTTCTTGCTTGATTGTTTCAAGCTGCAATTGTGGCGGTTGTTCTAGTGGTTTATCCAGTTTAATATGACCTTTTTTTAAAATTTGAACACTGTTGTTCTTCGGAAGACCAACATTGAAGTTGTGTAGGTGTTTATGGAGTTGCTGTTTAATAGTGCGCGTAAACATTTTTGCTACTTTAGTTTTATTTAACAAACTATAGTAATAATCCCTCTTCTCGCTAAAATCTTGAGGTAAATCTTCCTCAGGGTTCCTATATTGATAAGCATGTTGCACCCATATTTCCTTTATACGGAGCTTATCTCGTAGATTTCTTAGAACGCAGATTTCATAATTAATGCGGTTAATACGCACGGCCTCGTCTGAATTTTCAATAATGAATGATCGATGCGATTTTTTTACGGCACCATCAATTGGAACAGCCAAATTTGTTGGGTAATAGGTTGTACCACTATCCAGTTGCGATTGAATTATGGTTAAGGCTTCAATAATCGGTTGATAATGTGTGTTCCCTGTGTCAAATTCGAGTAATTCAAGAACTGGGGCAAGCATACGTCGATAATGATGAATATAAGAGTTTCTTGCCCGAACATGTACTAAACCATCATAAGTAATCTGCTTTTCGGGGTCATTTTTACGGATGGCTTCTAAGGTTTCTTTTGAAACAATAGGATAAATTGCTGTTTTGATAACGTCATTTTCATGCTCGAGAATAGTGTTAATTAACGTATTGAGTAATACTTTTTGGTTGCAGCTTTTTTTAATTTCAATGACTTTCGATAATTCTTTTCTAAGCTTATTTTCACCTGAGGTTATTATTTTTTTTGTTAATCTGATTAAGAGATCAACTAAGTTATCAGTAACCTGTCTTTTTTTAATAAGAGAAAAGATGGCAAGTAATGCATAGCGATGTGTTTCAGGCATCGCTTTAATAGCACTTGGATATTTTGTACAAATGTTACGGTAATAACGTTGCAATGATTTATTCGGAATGTTTTGAAGGCATGTAGGCAGTGCATGTGATTTCAAAAACCTGAGTTTCTCAGCCTCACTAAGTATAGTTTCTAACGATAGTCCACCAGGCCATCGTTTAAATACTGACAATCTCGACATGTTATTTTGTTCTATTAGCAACAACTCATCAAGGGAGGCTCTAGTATCATGATTAAGATCCATAACAATTAATTCAAATAACTTTTCTTCGTATTGATACTTGGCGTTTTTAATGATCTGCTCTAACACATGCTCACTTGGGCATTCAATTTTTTGCTTTATTAAAAAATCAGTTACCCGTGATTTCAATTGATCTAAATTCAATGCCTCTTGAGGGAACACGATATTGAATAACCAATTTTTAATGAGTTCTTCATCTTTTTGACTTATGGATCTTGACTGAAAATAATCCCTAATTTCAGCACGATAACGCTCAATGGTTCTAAGAGATACCGATTTTACCGACGATTTAAAGGGTAAGTCTAATTGTTTGCTGATTACCTTAATGGTATGACGAGGAACATCAGTGGGTATTTCAAAAAATGAATGATGATGCTCATAAAATTTGAGTAACAATGCAAAATACAAGCGGTGAGTTGTATTCTTTATCTTAATTAATTCAAGCTGATCTTCCGACAACAACCACTTGGATTTATTTTTACTTTCTAATTTTTGGTCACGACTCATTGGCTCGTGCATAAGACTCTCTCGCAGACTCAATAGCTTTATGAAATTTTTGCTCTAATATCTCTTGTGATGGCAGTTCATTTAAATACTGGGCAACATGAATGCCGCTTTGATCCATTTTAAGATATTCAATATCATCTTGATCTTTCCCAGCACACAGTATAATACCCAATGGTTTTTCTTCATAAGGTAATCGAGCGTGCATATCAAGCCAATTTAGGTACCACTCCATTTGCCCTTTGTAGGCAGGATCAAAATTATTCATTTTCAAATCCAGTGCGATCAACCGCCTAAGTCGCCGATTGAAAAATAATAAGTCAAGGTACCGATCTTTCTTGCCTGTGCTCATTCTCTTTTGCCGGGATACAAAACAGAAATCGTCACCCAGCTCTTGCAAGAACTCAACGATATTATCTAAGATTAAGTCCTCAAGCTCTCGTTCGGACTGATAGTTGTTACTACCAATGAAGTTGATAAAATAAGGATCTTTAAAAACAAGATTGCTCGATAAACTATCACTATCCTTTAGTGCGGCAAGGCTGCTTTTGATGACCGCTTCGGGTTCTTTACTGATGGCTGTCCGCTCGTACAACATACCATCAATTTGACGTTTAAAATCGCGCACACTCCAGTGCTGAATACGGCACATCTCAGTATAGAAATCTCGCTTTAAGGTTTCATCGATAGCACAAACCATGACAAAATGGGACCAAGACAATTGTTTCGACAGTGTTGAAACAATTTCACGATTTGGGAATAGCCGAGAAAATTTCAGCATTCGAGACAAGTTGATCTTCCCATAGCCACGCCCATATTCCAATGAAAGCTGAGTTGCAATGTTCTCGAGTATTTTATCGCCATAGGTGGCACGTTTTGAATCAAAGAATTCCTCATCAATACGTTTACCAATCATCCAATTCAATAAAACTTGTGTTGAGTTATATTCTCTCGCTACATGCTCACGGGCTTGATGAATTAATTTGCGTATCTCTTGATGCAATGTGGATGATAATAGAGTAATGTCTCGCGTTTCCTCTAGTTGTATATTTTTATTGTTA
>DAIAOV010000198.1 GCA_027437055.1 Legionella sp.
ATATCATTTTTGGAGTTCTTAAAAGCAAGCAACCTTTTAATGAAAATTTTGCTTGCCTTTAAAGACAGTATCTACAATCACAAATCACATATACAAATAATAACCACAAGTCATCAGGATCATCCCTAATATGGCGCATATAACGACTATGGCAAAATAACCAGCTCCAATACCTATCTTTTGCACACAAGTAACAACACGCTCAGGAAAAGATAAGAGCAAGAGGGATATAATGACTATCAGCCAAGAAAATAAGCTCAGTATATCTACGATAATTTCACCCCAAAAATTGTGGATAGTGATTAAAAATAAACCGATTAATAATCCCATGGAACCACTTATTATGATACCGGAACCATTAGGATTAATATTCTGAATTACTTTTTTATAGTGCTTTGCACGACAAGCCAAAATAATTGCCATAAGTACCAGATACATACCAAATACTTGTGATATGGCAAAGGTATGAAAAGACGGATGAACCATTACTTTCTCCCTAAAACTAAGTTTCCCTCATTAAAGTAAAGATGTTTTAATCAAAATGGTCAAGTTAGTGCCTTTGAACTTGTTAGTTAATTCTTAAAACCATGCTCGCTTAAACTCGACAGTAACCACGCCTTCTGGAGTTTTCTCTAACATACTCCATACAGACTTACATCGTTGCAAATAGCCAATTAGCACATTTTGATTAGAACAGTGATAACGGATAGGCATGGAATCATAGACTTCATTAGGATCTACGGCTTGGCAATGTTCGCCATTGACTAATTCAACGGCCCAGGGAAAGACTCGAGACATGTCCAAAGTCATATGGTTATCATTATTTAATGGTGTGGCAACATTAATTTGTACACTATCCCCTACCCATGGTGATTGTGGACATATAGCCTCCATTTTGTTACTTGCTAATTTCACAAAACAGGGATCAAAGATTTTTCCTTCAGCCTGACAACGCCAAGCATCTTCACGTAGAATTAATTGGGATTGAGCATCACAGTGCCCTTGTAATACACGTTTCACCCTAGGAGAGACTTGATCGACCACATCGCCAAAAGGTCTATACAGTTTTAATACAGTATCATCGGCAAAAACTATACAGGAACAGAAAAATAACAGCACCGATAAAACTCGTCGAATCATCATATCTCTCCACTGGCTTTATTTGGATTTTTTTATATTGTTAGGAGCCTAATGTTGGGCAATTTGTTGCCCAACCTACTTCTTAAATTAATACATGTGAATACTCATATAGTATTCTCCTAATATTAGCTTCTTTGTAACGAGTTTCAGAAGAGGCCTAATTAGTGTATCATCACTGCTTAAAAATAAAGTAATATCTTTACCAATTTGGATGCGATTTTGGAGTGCATAATGACAGAAGTCTTTACCATAAAACAATGTTTAGATGGCGAAATTAAAATAGATGAAACGGTTACCGTTCGTGGTTGGGTGAAAACTCGACGTGATTCTAAGGCTGGATTATCATTTATTAGTTTACATGATGGTTCTTGTTTCTCTCCAATTCAAATCGTAGCGACCAATGGCTTAAGTAATTATGATGAAGAAGTAACGAAACTCACTGCAGGATGCTCTTTAATAGCTACAGGAAAATTAGTTGCATCTCAAGGTAAAGGTCAATCTTTTGAGATTCAGGCCGATCGTATTGAAATAGTTGGTTGGGTGGAAAATCCAGATACTTATCCCATTCAAGCAAAACGTCATACCTTAGAATTCCTTCGTGAAGTAGCACATTTACGCCCACGTACTAATACCATTAGTGCTGTAACCCGAATCCGCCATTGCTTAGCGCAAGCCATTCATCGTTTCTTCCACGAGCGAGGTTATTTCTGGATACATACCCCTATTATTACTGCAAGTGATTGTGAGGGGGCTGGCGAGATGTTCCGCATATCCACATTAGATTTGTTGAATATTCCTAAAAATGAACAAGGACAAACTGACTTCAGCAAAGATTTTTTTGGTAGAGAAACATTTCTTACTGTGTCGGGCCAGTTAAACGTTGAAGCCTACTGTCTCGCAATGTCTAAGGTTTATACTTTTGGCCCAACGTTCCGCGCAGAAAACTCTAATACTAGCCGCCACTTAGCTGAGTTCTGGATGATAGAACCTGAAATTGCCTTCGCAACATTGGATGACATTTGTCAGCTAAGCCAAGAAATGTTGCGCTATTTATGTAAAACGGTACTGAACGAGCGTAGCGATGACATGGACTTTTTCAATCAATTTGTGGCACCTGGTGTTACCGAACGAATGGAACAGATGTCAGAAGCTTATTTTGAAGTGATGACCTATACCGATGCCATCAAAATTCTTGAGTCTTGTGACCATAAATTCGAATTTCCAGTCAGCTGGGGCCTTGATTTACAATCAGAACATGAACGCTTCCTTGCTGAAGTACATTGCAAGAAACCAGTAATCATTACTAACTACCCTCAGGAAATTAAAGGATTTTACATGCGTCTCAATGACGATGAAAAAACCGTCGCTGCTATGGACGTCTTAGCTCCTGGAATAGGCGAAATTATTGGAGGTAGTCAAAGAGAAGATCGTTTGCATATTCTAGATAAGCGTATGGATGAGTGTAATCTTAATAAAGAACACTATCAGTGGTATAGAGATCTACGCCGCTATGGCAGCGTTCCTCATTCGGGATTTGGTTTAGGCTTCGAACGTTTAATCAGTTATGTTACAGGCATTGCGAACGTACGAGATGTAATACCATTCCCTCGTACACCAGGCCACGCTGATTATTAATCGAGAGTTACCATTCAGGTAATGACGTCAACTTAAAGAATTAACCCTGTGTCACTTATTTGTAACCTGGTTGCAAGCAACCGGGCTTGTATCTTTAAAAGGTAGGCAAAAAAGCTTAATCTC
>DAIAOV010000199.1 GCA_027437055.1 Legionella sp.
GGGTGGGTTAGATGACCTTGAGGATTTTTATTTGGCTGACGCAACAATGGAGCGAGTACGTAGAGGCAGTGAAAAACTCTTAGATTCTTCCCAAGTAAGGAAAGATCTTGGTCTGGATCATTAAGTACACAGAGTCTTCAAGTAAGCAGCTCAAAAAATTAGATAAGCAAACTGCATTACGCGTACTTGATTACATGGATGAGCGAGTTGCAGTATTGGATGACCCACGTTCTTTGGGTAAAAATTTAAAAGGCCCCAAGATAGGCGAGTATTGGCGGTATAGAGTCGGCGATATTAGAGTGATCTGCAATATCGTGGATGAACAGATGATGGTTTTAGTGATTGAGATTGGAAATCGCCGAGAGATATACAGGCGATCATGAATCCTCTGCCAATATGATTTTAAATTTTCAAATTCAGTCGATTCAATCTCTTTATATTGAGTCTAGATTTAATGGACAGAAATTAAGTTCTGCAACGGGATTTGTAGCGAAATGTGCAGATGAATATTTTTTAATTACAAATAGGCATGTTGTCACAGGTAAGCATAATCAGACAAATGAATGTTTGTGCAAAAAGACTGCAGGCATACCTAATAAGTTGGCAATCTTCCATAATCTTAAAGATGGCAATGGAAGGTGGATCGAGCGTGTAGAGCCCTTAACCACGGATGATAATAGGCCCCTTTGGTATGAGCATCCGACTCTGGGAGTCAAGGCTGATTTCGTGGCCGTTAAATTAACAGACTTGGCTAATGTGGAGTTATTGCCTTCTAACTTAGGTCTTAGTGAGAGGGCGATTAAGTTAGGGGTGACCGATAAGGTTAGTGTAGTTGGCTTTCCATTCGGAGAGAAAACTGCGGGTGGATTGGCAATCTGGGCTACGGGGTCAGTCGCAAGCGAGCCAAAATATGATCATGACGGATTACCTATTATCTTGATCGATTGCCGTTCTCGTGAAGGACAGTCTGGGTCACCTGTTTTGGTCTATCGCTCCGGTAGCGATGTAACTTATTTTGAAGACGGTTCCATAATTGCAAATGGAATGCCGCACGTAAATTTTTTAGGAATCTATAGTGGGCGAATAAATTCTGAATCAGATTTGGGGTATGTTTGGAAGGCAGCTGCAATTAGAGAGTTGATAGCTTCCATTTATTGATCGTTGCATAGGTTTGTAGCCCGCTAACTCAATTTATCAGACCTCAATGTATGTAATGATTACCTTGACATTGTAATTATATACATTACAATAATAAAAAAGGAAAAAAATGATCATATCATTTCATCATAAAGGGTTAGAAAGTTTTTTTGTAAAGGGTAGCTATAAAGCGATTCCTGCACAGTATGCCGCCCGAATTGAACGTCTATTAGATCGTTTGGATGCCGCTGTTGTGCCCGAGGATTTGGATTTGCCCGGATTTAAGTTTCATGAACTAAAGGGTAAGCGCAAAGGTGTTTACTCGGTTACTGTATCAGGGAACTGGCGAATAACTTTTAAGTTCGATGGCGATAGCGCCATCGAAGTAGATTTGGAGGATTATCACTAATGAAGAAAACAATAAGAAGTTTGAGAAACGTAAATCGTAGACCAACCCATCCAGGCGCTATATTGCGTGAGGACGTTTTGCCGGAACTCAAGATTACTCAAGCTACTTTTGCAAATCATTTAGGCGTGAGTCGTTTGACGGTGTCCGAGATACTGCATGAAAAAAGAGGTATTAGTGCTGAAATGGCGGTCAGGATTTCTAAGGTCATTGGCGGAACCCCCGAGAGCTGGTTACATATGCAAGAGGCTGTTGATTTGTGGGAGGTTGAGCAGAGATTTAAGAGTAATCCTGCCATTGCTCCCAAGGTAATAAAGCCTTTACAGGCTACTCTATAAGATAAAACAACAATGCAATGGATTATTGATTTGGCTAAATTTAATTATGGCCCGTATTTTGTGCAATTTTTACTTTTTGTTGTGTTTGCTTATATTGCGAGACATTATTTTCCATTATGGGTTGCAGAACAGATGAAATTACAAACGCAAAAAGACCATACTAAATTCTCTGAAGCTTTGAAGTGGGAGTTGAAAGGTAGAGAGCAGGCAGTAAAAGTAGCAGAATATCTTGCCTTAGCAAATACACTTAAAAGCTGTTCGTCTGAAGAAGAGTATCGAAAAGCAAATCAACTTTCATGGGAGCTAGCTATGTGGTTGCCCGAAGATATCTATAAAAAGATGGTTCAAGGAGTTGTTAATCGAAATCTAGATTCCAATGAACTAGTAACCGTTGTTCAGGTTAGGAAATTGCTATTAGGTGATGATTCGGGCAATTTAACTGTAGATGATGTGGCTGTACATGGCCCATCAATTGGCGGGCAGTAGTTTGTGTCCTATAGCGAAAACTATAGATATCTATGGGTGGGTTGATAGCTGTTTTAATTGAACTCGATTTGGATTGATAGGTAAGGCCTGCAAACTCAATTTAGCGTTTTTATGAGTCGTCAATTCAGCGCATAAGCTCTCTATTTTTTTCTTGAGGTCTTTTTCTTGATCCCTCCATTGACTCAAGCATAATCAATACTCCAGGATTTGCATAGGTAACGTCGCCATTGGCAACATTAGACAATGCTTCATTCACTCTTGATCAAAGTTCAATATCTGCCTTGTGATAAGCCGTCTATTTTTTTAAAAGTTCATAAAACAAATACTGAGCTTGTTCCATTTTCATAATTATCTTCAACTATGATACCCAATTCTCCAACGCTAAATTGGGAACCCTCTTAAACTCTCTCAAGTTATTGGTAACTAGAATCAAGCCCTGGCTAATAGCATGGGCCGCAATATGAATATCAT
>DAIAOV010000019.1 GCA_027437055.1 Legionella sp.
GTTCAATGGCGAAATTATCAAACCCGATGGGAAGCTCAACAGGACATTTTGAATTACATCACCATGTTCTATAACAGCCACCGATTGCATTCTTATTTAGGATATGTAAGCCCAAATCAATTTGAAAAGCAGAGCGATTTTTTAATGAAAGTTGCTTAACTGGGGTGTAACAATTTGGTTGACCACGTCATTATGGAGTGGCTATAATGTAAAAATCACTGTTTTTCAATTCACCAGGTTCGGAAGTTAATTGAAGTTCACTTGAGAGCAAACTGTTATTATCAACCTCTAAATTTCTATCCTGACCATTTTTAAGTTCAGCAATTCGTGATGTATCACAATCATAAGCTATCACACTGGTAATTTTGCCAAAAGCTACTGCTAAGGTTAAACCAACATAACCTAATCCAATTACAGCTATCTTTCGCTCAACACGCATGTTTTAACCTTTTGGAGAACAGGCCATATAATTAAATTTAGACAATGATTTGCAAATTTTAAAGCGTATATAGGGTGCAAGAGCACCATTGCTCAATAGTAAATATCAGGTTTCAGAGTGCGTTCTTGGAAGAAATAGTGTGCCTGGATGGAGCGAAGCGCTGAATGACCCTCTCATTTTTATTGTTTAATTGAATACAATATGCATGAAAGTCTGCATCCCCGCGCAAGCACTGAGGAAGCCCTACCTACGCAAAGCGTTTGTCAATGGAATGGATCAACTGTTGGTGAATCCCATTAAATCCCCTATTGCTCATTACTAAAATGGCATCACCATCTTGTACTGTCTTTGTCACTTCATTAACAATTTCATCATGGTCACTACAGATTTTATAAGGGCATGTCCACTGAGATAAAGTGTCTTGTATATTAAAATCTTTAGGATCCAATATATAAGCCCCATCTACTGGCGCAAGAGCATGAGCCATTTCTCCAGCATGAACCCCTGTGCGCATTGTGTAAGAAGCAAACTCCATTACTGCAAAAATACGTTGATGTCTTTTACTTCTTTTTAAGGCATCTACTGTTTTGGTAATAGCCGTAGGATGATGAGCAAAATCATCATATACAGTAATACCATGTTTATTAGATTTGACTTCCAAACGTCGTTTCACGGGGGTAAAACGCTCTAAGGCTTTCGCGGCTACTTCAGGACTAACTCCTGCATTAAAGCTCGCAGCAATAGCAGCTAAAGCATTTTCAATATTGAAACGGCCTATTAAAGACCAATCAACTTGGGCAACCTCTTTACCTAAATGTACTACCTTGAAAGATGAACCACTTTCATCTAATAACACTGCAGACCATTGAGCCTCGCCAGAGAGAGTAATCTCTTCTATACGACAATATTCTCCCCAAGACAAAACCTCATTTAAAGCTTTATCATCTCGCGGTTTTATCGCTACCCCACGAGGAGGTATGGTACGTAATAAATAATGGAATTGCTGTTGGATAGCAGCTAAATCAGAATAAATATCAGCATGATCAAATTCCAAATTATTCAATATGGCAATTTGCGGGCGATAATGCATAAATTTAGGTCGTTTATCAAAAAATGCACTGTCGTATTCATCCGCTTCAATAACAAACCATTCGCCCTTACCAAGACAAGCACTTGTATTAAAATCTGTTGCAACTCCACCAATGAGAAAACCAGGATTAAGTCCTGCTTGATCCAGGATCCAGGCAGTCATAGAGGTGGTTGTAGTCTTACCATGAGTGCCCGCTACAGCAATCACTTTATATCGAGACAAGATATGTTCCGCGAGCCATTGGGGCCCTGAAACATAATTTTTCTTACCTGATTCTAATATTGCTTCTAATACAGGCATCCCTCTTTTAATTGCGTTACCGACAATGACTAAATCAGCTTGTAATGCCAAAGTAGCATCATCATAGCCTTCGGTCCAGGATATTCCTTTCGCTTTCAATAAATCACTAATGGGTGGGTAACAGTTTGCATCACTTCCTGTAACTTTATATCCAGCATCACGAGCAAGCAAAGCTAATGCGCTCATAAATGTTCCGCTTAATCCTAATATATGTAAATGCATCATAATTTCATCGCCAAAAAGAAACCGTTAGAATATTGATAGCAAGTAAACCAAAAGCAACCAAGACAGATTGAATTGCTGAAGTACTTAACGCTAATTTATAAATATGCGCAGTAATTACAAATTGCCAGACTGATAAGCCTAAAGTAATAAATAAATATATCACACCAATAAATAAAAGAATCGGATTTTTTAAATTAGCGTGTGATAAGTAGGGATCGAGCAGCAACAGAGGACTAGCCAATATATGTATAATGATGCGTGTACAAAATAAACAAGTTAACGTTTGTACCAACCGTGGTTGAAAACCTCTGAAGTATAAAATGACATTAGTATATATGATATAAGAGAAAACCAAACTCACTGCCGCCATAGAGGCAGTCATAAAGTCTTCTGCGAACAACGTATCTGAAAATCGCCACTGAGTTATGAGCACAAAAGCCAATAGTATAGCGCTAAGCCCTAGAAGCACATAAGAATGGGGTGTTCTTTCAGGGCTTTCTTTTAATAAGCAAATCCGCCAATAGCAGAAAAATAATAGCTTTATCATATTAATATCAAATCTTAATGATTTTTCCTTACTATACTAAGCTGCTGAACAACTGGTTCCTTCCATGGCCCAGAAATTTTATAACTATAAGCACTAATTTTTTGCATGCTTTGATTAATAATTTTACTGGCAACCCATGTAGCAAATCCAACTAAAGGCCCTCCAGCAATAGTAGCCACTACAGGTAAACTCGCTGTAATATGAGGGGAAATTCGTAAGTTCAGATCATATATCCTCCTGACCAAATCTAACTCCCCTTTCATACTAGCATAGGCAACTGGACCATCAATATAACTATCTTGTGTGCTCATAATGCCTTGTTTAACAGTAAAATTCCCTTTAAAAATATCAAAACTATATCCTTGGTGAGAAAGGTCACTAAAATCCAGTTTTAGTCGTCTAGGAATAGTTTGCAAACTTAAAACACTCAATAATTTTCCTAAACCCAGTTTTTCTTCCGTTTCAGGACTAAGATGCGTTATTCTGCCATCCTTAAGTTGTAAATACATTGCTCCATCTAAAGAGGCAAGAGAAAAGTCATATATTGTACCCTTCCAGCCTCCCTGGAACTGCAAATCTCCTTTTGATGCATAAACGGCAGGAGTGATATGCCATCTCTCAAGACTTTTTGCCAAATCTTTTAAGTGAAGTTTCAAGAGGGTTTTTGTAACATTATCTTTTCCCTTTTGATTCCATTCACCTTCAACATTAAACTGATAAACAGGTGACTCGATCCGACAATAATCAATCATCCATCGTTCTGGCGTAGAATGGCTTTTTAAAGTCATATCACCAATTTGTATTTCTCCTACAGACAAATTATCTATACGTAAGTTGAGATTTGGTATTTGTCCGGGGCTTGCTTTTGTTGTTAATTCATTATCCTCCGTTGAATTATCAATTTTAGCCAAATGCAAACGTCTAATATAACCACTAAGAGTGTCTGTACTCTTATTATAGGTTAAATCAGCGGCAATATTTTTCTGTTCTAAATTAAAAGACCATAACTTATTAGGAAGAAGTTCCCCTTTAATTGCCAGTTGGTTAAACTGTTGTTTTAAAAAAGTTAATTTACGTAATGTTACATTGATTGTTCGTAATTTCTTCAGCAGTGTAGTATTGGTTTGTTCTGTTGAAAATTTATCAATAATTTTTTTCCACTCCTGTAAATCAAATCCATCCAAAGAACCTACTATGGCAAGCCCTGGTTTATTTTGATTCAATGCTTGAGCGCTACCTAACCTTAATTGTCCAGATTGTAGCTCAAATGCCCCCTTGTCATCCTGAAGAGTCAAATCAGCACTTAACTTATCATTGTAGTTAGCTCTTAAGCGAAATGAATTTTTAGTACTAAAGTCTAAGTTTACTTCTAAAGGAACAGCTGCATTCCTAGTCTTTCCCAGAGGTGCTGGTAGATTGACCACCAATCCTTTTAAAGAACTTTTTAGATTCATACTATTCAGATCTTTAGGATCATCAGACAATTTAAATAGAGCATTGATAAAAAACACGCCTTTGAGTACCGACAGAATAGGTGCATTAAATCGGCTTTTTAAGGACTCAACAGTACATTCGCCATCCACTGCTATAGTAGTTACAGGCTTAGGAGTTTGATCTGACTGTATTTTAATATTGAGCGGATATCCAAATGCCGTTGCTACTAATTTGCTATGGGTTACTCCATGCTCATCAAACGATAAATTGCCCGAAACATCTTCCAGAGGGAATTTTTTTAGCTGATGTTTCACAATAATAGTGTTATCTTTAAAAGTCAGGGTACCTTTGGCTAAATTATCATCATTTTCAGGATACAATGGAATTTCTAGGCGTAGATTCAATGAAAGAAGCCCTTGCATAGACAACATTTTTAGAGCAGTTAATTTTTCTTTTAAAGGTGACGCTAGAACAAAATTCAGCATTTTTTGTGCCGAGCCATGCATCACGCCATGAATTAATAAGTTTTCCTTATCATGTCCGATATCGTCAATACGCAGATTCAGTTCTTTTACTGGCACACCTTGAAAATCCGCATTCACTATATCTACATCAAAATCGCGATTTCTTACTCTGATGTAGCCTTCTATATCTTTAATGACTGGCCATTTAGAATTAATAGATATATCTGTACCACTAGCATGACTGGTTATAGAAAATTCACCATTTTTATTATCAAAGGGAAAATCTTGAGCCATGCCGTTAATCACCATTTTACCACTAGCTTCTTCGAGCCGTTTCACATTATCTTTTAACCACTTGTACAATTTGATTTTCATGTGCTCTTTAGGGAGAAAAGGTAACAATTGCTGTAAGTTTTTTGCAGAAAACTCCGTAACTAAATGAATATGTCCTACTGATTCAGAAGTAACTTGATCAATAGATCCTTGAGTACTAATCGTTAACTCGGGTTTGCTCAATGCAAACCGCTCGATACTAACCCGCAAACCATTACTTAATTCTTTCCAATCAAATGCCCCATTAAGTAGCGTAAAGTTCTGAGTAGGGTATCCCTTTAGAGCAACAGAAATATTCTCTGAATCTAATTCCAAGCGCCCTTCATTGGGTTGCCAATTCAAAACACCGGATAAATTATGAGCATGAGGAATACTCGAGCGCGCATTCCATCCCAATTGATCAAAGCGTGTTAAAATATAACTGGGCTGATTCTCTTTAATAAGTAGCTGCGTATCACTTAAAATCCCATGTGGCTTTAGTTTTACAATATTCTGAATCGACGACGGCCAACTGGTTGTTTGTGACAATAAAGACTCTATTATTATAGATTTCACAAACAGTTGATAAGCATTCTGGGCTTTATCAAACTTTATCGACAATTGATTCTCAGGCCAAGTTACCCCACCAGCTCTTAATCTAATATGATCGGCCAACAACGACCATCCATTATTATCAGGCTTCCAAGATAAATTGGCATAAATATTCTGAATAATTTGACTGTTTTGATTGTGAAGTAAGCGCCATGCAAGACGCTTAAATTTTATTTGGGCTTGAACCGAAGAAACCGCTCCTTTATTTAAATCAACCCATAACGCAATGCTTCCCTTTCCACCTTCTACTCGCTCCGTTGTTTTAGGAAAAACACTCTGCCACTGAGCCGGAACTATGTCTTTCGCTGAAAAATAAAATTGCCCTTTAGTCTCATTAAGACGATAAGGATCAAAACTTAAATGGCCTAGTAATTGAAAGTAAGTACTATTTGTTTGATCAAGTTTTGCATCTCCCCTTATTTTATAATTTCCCCCCTTATTAACCACTGATACATTTAAACCACTTACAGGGATCAAACCACCATCATTAAAATGAAAAAAAACTGAAACATGCTTGATAACTAATCGCTCTTGTTGCGATAACCACACCAAAAGTTGTTGGGTTTTTTCAGGGGTCATATCGCTGTCTTTTATGGTATTGGTAGAAACTCCATCAATAGTCCAATGATGATCTTTTTCTCTTACTATTAAATGGAGATCGTCAATATAGAGAATACCTGGCTGTATTCGCCAATTCCAAAGTGATTTAAATAAATTAATTCCTATAAGAAGTTTATCAACATGTAGTGATTGCTTGGCTCCCTCATTAAGGGTTATTTGTTGTAATTTGAGTACTGGCTGAAACCAATACCAACCCGTCTCCATAGTCTGGATAGTAACAGGCTGCCCCAGAATTTGAGATAAATGAAACTCTACCTCACCTTTATATTGCTTAGCCCAAGGTGTTAGCGAGCGAAAGACACTGGAAAAAACGGCCACACTGATAATTATAATGGCGGTCGTCATCCATATTTTTTTTAATATACTATTCTTCACCGAGACTTTTCGATTGTTCGTTCATATTTTTACTATACCATTGCTTTTGCGCATACTCATCACTTTCTTTCTGCTCCATACGCTGTATTTTAATTTGTTCATTCCTCACGACCCTATCTATCAGTTTAGAAACACTCTCTTCGGAGGCTTTAGCCTGATTATAATGTGTCTCGGCTTTGGAGCGAGCTTTGGCAAGTTGAGCCAAATGACCATTTAATTGAATTAACGCCGTATCTAAATGATTAATAAAATCAATACGATTACGCAAGCGACCAACCGTGCTCCCCTGATTTCCTAAAGCTTCTAGTTGCTTAAGATAATCTTGTCTATATACAACCAATTGCTCATGTCTTGATTTATTTTGGACAAATTGCTCTTTCGTCTTCATCAACTCCAGATAAGCCTGTTGTGTTAATTCTCGTTTCATCTGTAACAATTGTCTTAGTCTGTCTAGTCTTTGACTCATTTATTGGCTCCTGTAAGAGTAGACGCTAACTGAGATAATTGTTGTATGCTGTCTTCATGATTCACTTGTTCATTCATTCCTTGTATGAGATATTCCCTGATTTTATCCTTCGCTAATATCGCTTTATCTAAAGTAGGATCATTTCCTTTAGCATATGCACCTAATAAAATTAGGTCTTTATTTTTTTCATAAAGTGATAAATACTTTTTAAATAACAACATCGCTTTTATCTGCGATTCAGGCACTATAGTTTGCATCACCCGACTGATTGACGCTTCTACATCAATTGCCGGATATTGACCCTCTTCTGCAATCGATCGACTTAATACAATATGACCATCTAAAATAGCGCGCGCTGCATCAGCTATTGGATCTTGTAAATCATCCCCTTCTGTCAAAACAGTATAAAATGCAGTGATAGAGCCACTTCCCGGTTTCCCATTACCTGCTCTTTCAATTAATTGGGGAAGCTTTGCAAACACAGAAGGAGGATAACCTTTAGTGGCTGGAGCTTCACCAATAGACAAAGCAATTTCCCTCTGCGCTTGAGCAAAACGAGTAAGTGAATCCATTAACAACAAGACATGTTTGCCCTGATCACGAAAATACTCTGCAATGCTTGTCGCCACTTTTGCTCCATGCAAACGCATTAAGGGGCTTTCGTCGGCAGGAGCAGCAACAATAACAGCACGCTTTAATCCTTCCTCACCCAAATTATACTCTATAAACTCCTTTACTTCGCGGCCGCGCTCCCCTATTAAGCCAACTACGACCACATCTGCGGCAGTAAACCGCGTCATCATGCCAAGTAGTACCGACTTACCAACGCCACTACCAGCAAACAAACCTATACGCTGTCCTCGTCCAATAGTTAATAAGCCATTTATCGCTCTTACTCCAACATCTAAATGAGTATCAATCGCTGCTCTTTTTAAAGGATTAATTGTTGGGGCTTCAAGTGGATAAAAATCTATTAAATCTATGGCGGGTTCTTCATCGATAATAGCACCAGAACCATTAACTACACGTCCCAATAATTGGGGACCAACACCAACCTGAGCCACTCTTCCTGTCGGAACAATAAGCATCCCAGGAGCAACTCCTTGAATACTATTTAAAGACATTAAATAAACACTGTTATTGCTAAAACCAACTACTTCTGCCTCAATGGAGTGAGATTCGTTGATGTTAACTAAACAACGAGCACCAACAGGTTGATTAAAACCCTTGGCTTCTAGAGTAAGACCAACCGCTCGGCTTATTTTGCCACAATGTATTAATCCATAGTGACAATTCTCCCTAACTTCGATCAAAATACGACCAATATGCGACTTATAAATACTCATCGCTTTTAGTTCCGCGACTGTGTTGGTGATAGAAGAGTGTCTTTATTGATATATTTAGCTAACAACGTAGCGAATCGATTCTGAATTCTACCATCTAACTCACTGTGTTCATCTTTTAAATAAAAGTCGCCTCTACTTAACGAAGGGTCCGCTACTAAAGCCTGATGCAACCCCGGCATTTCTTTTTCATCAATTTTAGCTTTAATCCAGTCAACATCTGAGGGGTGCATAGCAAATACTTTATTACCTTGTAATGAAGGTAACTCCCCTTTAATTTCATTGATTAATGAACCTAATTTTTCCGGGTTAACCGACAATTCAATCCCAATACAATGCTGGCACAACCAAATTATGGTCTGAATCATTTCTTGAATCAGCTGTTCATCAATGAGTTGTACTGGTTTTAGCATCAACTCAATCCATTTCATTAATTCAACTTTTTGAGCATTAATTTCTGCTTGCCCCTGTAATAATCCCTCTGCATAACCTTGATCACGCGCTTCTTGTCGTAATCGTTCACGCTCTTTAAACAACTCCTCTTCAAGATTAATTTCAGGCTCAGGTTCTTCTTCTTTCGTAATCTGATATTTCCAAGCACTAAACTCACTTTTTTTTACTTCATTATTGTAAGGCTCAAATTCCTGCGACATTGTTTTCATTACCTTATTTAACTATTAATCCTTTAAATCATTTCATCCCCGCCTTTGGCTCCTAAGGCTATCTTACCCTCTTCAGCAAGACTTCTAGCAATAGCTAAAATATCTCTTTGAGCTCGCTCCACATCACTTACTTTAACTGGTCCTTGTACCTCTATATCATCCCGCAACAAATCAGCAGCTCTTTTAGACATATTGGAAAAGATTTTTTCTTTCGTTGTTTCTGTTGTCCCTTTCAAAGCTAATTTAAGCTGTTCAGAGGTTACATCTCGCAATAAAGTCTGGACACTTCTATCGTCCATATCAGTTATATTTTCAAACACAAACATTTTGTCGCGAATTTTTTCACTGAGCTCTTCGTCCCAATCTTTAATTTTATCAAGAACCTCTTCTTCCATTGCTCCTTCAAGAAAGTTAATGACGTCTGCGACACTCTTAATACCACCCACTGACGCGGTTTTACCTACTTGTTGTCCACTGAGCTGTTTTTCAATAACTAATCCTAATTGTGTAATAGCTTCTGGTTTTACCGTATCTATATTACACATTCGTAATAATACTTCAGCTCGTTTATCAGCACTGAAATAGCTCACTACCTCTGCTGCTTGTTCACTATCAAGATGAATTAATATAGTTGCTATAATCTGAGGGTGCTCATTACGAATTACATCCGCAATGAGACGTCCGTCTAACCATTTTAATCGGTTGAGTCCACTGTCTTTATCTGAAACCAAAATCCTATCGATAAAAGGAATGGCTTTTTCCTCTCCTAGTGCCTCTATAAGAATAGTACGTAAGTAATGTTCAGTATCTACTGTTAAACTGGTTTGATCATCAATTGCACTAATAAAATCAATCAACACAGTCTGCATTTTGGCTTTGCTCACAGAACTTAAGGTCGACATAGCCATACCTACTTTCTGTACTTGCCTGGGTTCCAAATGCTTCAATACTTCAGCCGCATTTTTTTCTCCCATACTTAATAACAAAATGGCAGCACGTTCAATTCCATCCATCTCTTTATCCCCGATCAACCCATGTTTTAACCACTTGCGCTACCCTTTTAGGCTCCTTATCAACTACTTGACGCAACAAACTGAGTTGGGACTCATAGTCATGAACGTCTTTAAGAGATATCGTTGTACCGTCATAAGTTAACTCTTTTGGAGATTGTTCTTCTTCAGCTTGCTCTTCATCCTTATCAGAGGCAAGAGTCTTTAGCATAGGCCTCAGTACACCAAATATTATGCCTAGGACAAATAAGGCGCCACCAACTTGTTTAATTACCGACCAAAAACCATCCTTCTGCCAAAAATGCTCCTCTGGTAAAGGCGGTATGGGATCTGGTTTAATAAAACTGCTATTAATCACGTTTAAGCTATCGCCTCGTTTCGCATCCAATCCGATAGCATCTGAAATCAAAAGCTTTAATTGATCAATTTCCTTAGAAGAAAGCGGTTTTTTCTCTAATTTTTTGGTTTTCGGATCCATTATAGGTCTATCATCTACAATCACAGCAACAGATAAACGTTTAATTGTACCTGGTTGATTTTTCGTATGACTTACTGTCTTATCTAACTCAAAATTCTTAGTGCTTTGAGTACGATAATCCTGGGACTGGCTTTGTTCAGAAGTAGTTTGTTGTACAGGCTGAGCGTTTTTCTGTGCTGCGTTCTTGGGCTGTAAATTTTTACTGACTAAATTGGGATTAGCTTGCGGAGTATTAGTTAAAGAACCAGGAACACCACTAGCGTTATCTGTTGTATTACGCTTTTCCTCCATACTCTGTTCACTACGTAAAGAAGGTAACTCGGGATTAAACATCTCTTGAGTTTGTTCGTAACTGGTAAAATCAATGTCAGCAGAAACCTTCGCTCTTACACGACCATAACCTAAAATAGGAGTCAAAATATCCTGTATTTTTTGTGCGTACTGACGTTCTAAAGTCTGCCTGTAATCAAGAAAACGTTCAGTATCCGAAAATAAAGTTTGTCCAGCTCCTTCATTGAGTAACTGACCATCTTGATCGACCACAGTCACTTTACTGGCACTTAAATTGGGAATACTGGACGCAACCAAGTTAATAATTGCAGCAATGGTATTTTTTTTAAGCTCCACCCCAGAATACACATCAATAAACACAGATGCACTGGGTTCTTGCGCGTCCCTAACAAAAGCTGATTCTCTTGGAATAGCAAGATGAACTCGAGCCGCTTTAATGTCATTAAATTTACTTATGGTACGGGCTAGCTCCAACTCCAACGCTTGTTTGTAACGAGCATTCTCCATGAATTGACTGGTATTAAACGCATTATTGTTGGCAAATAGTTCTTCTGTACCACTCGTCTCACGCGGTAACCCTTCTGCTGCAAGTTTAAATCGTGCACTTTGCAAACTGTCAGCCGGAACCATTAGCATGCCACTATTTTTATCAATCTTAAATTCTATGCCATTACGCTCAAGCACTGCGATTATTTCTGTAGACTCACGTGCATTCATTTGGCTGAATAAAGGAACGTAACTAGGTTCTCGAGACCATAATACGACAGCCAAGCCAATTGCTATACTTGCAGCTAACCCGACCAATAAACCTATTTGCCGTGGTATAGATAAGCTTGCAAATTTTGCTGCTGCTGTTGAAGCATTATCAGCCAGTGACATCATTCACTCCTGTAGTATCCTAGAAAAAGCAGTTGAGCCCTACTGCGCAAGCTAATGGCACTGAACCTACTGAATTTCCTAGGATTATGAACTTACGCAAAAAGTCGAATATCTACCATGAAACAAGAGGCCCATTATACCGGCATATTCATAATATCTTGATACGCTTGCACTAATTTATTTCTTACTCTTAAAGTAGCTTCAAATCCCAAATTAGATTTTTGTCCCGCAATCATGACTTCTCCCAAACTGACATTGGGATCTCCCATTTCAAAACGAGCTTTTAATGCATCTGAAGACTGAGTCAAATCATTAACGTGATTTAATGTCTGTTGTAAAACAGCACCAAAAGAAACTTGATTTTCGCTTGACTCAATCCTGGATCCCTCGGCCTGGGTAGCCATAGTACGTATTTGATTGAGTAAATGTATTGTATTGATCTCACTCATTTCCTTATCCTTTTTACATCCGTAACAGTTCACGAAATATTTCTAGCAATCCAGTTCAAGTTATCAACGAAGCATCGCCCTGAATTGCTTTGCCAAGGCCCGCAACGACGAAATAAGCGTGCCCCGCTTACATGTTTACAACACTACTACCCCAGCGAATTGTAAACAGCCCCTAATATAATGATTGTTTTTAAACGACATATCCTTCTTCTCGCATTTTAGCTAGTTTATATCTTAATGTCCGTTCACTTACCCCTAATAAAGCAGCTACTTGCTGCCTATTTCCCTCATGTTCCTGTAAGGTTTTTTCTATCAATTCAAACTCATGAATTTGCAAGTTCTTACTACTGGAAGTGACAGTCGTTTCAGGAGTTATTGCAGTCAATGATAACTGCAAATGTTCCTCCTCAATTATTCCCTGATTTTGCAATACTAATGCTCTTTGAACTACATTATCAAGTTCTCGCGCATTACCTGGCCAAGAGTAAGCCAACATTAATTTCTGCGCAGCAGGACTGATCACCGGGACAACAGGCTGCTTGTGTTGACAATGTTTACGAATTAGGTAGTTAGCCAAAGGAATAATATCGTTTTTCCGCTCTCTTAAAGGATGCCATTGTAGGGGAAAAATATTCAATCTGTAGAATAGATCCTCTCTAAAGCGACCCGCCTGAACCTCATCTTTTAGCTGTCTGTTCGTAGTGGCTAAAATACGAACATCCAAATTGATTATTTTGTTAGAGCCAATACGTTCAACTTCTTTTTCTTGCAGCACTCGCAATAACTTAGCTTGTAAGCTCAACGGCATCTCACTCACTTCATCTAAAAGTAAAGTCCCTCCTTGAGCCTGTTCAAATTTACCTGGTGTTGATTTATAAGCCCCAGTAAAAGAACCTTTTTCATAGCCAAATAAAGTAGCCTCTAGCATTTGTTCAGGAATAGCTGCGCAATTGATAGCAATAAATGGCTGTTTTTTGCGTGATGAATGATCGTGAATAAAATGAGCTAATACTTCCTTACCTGTCCCGCTTTCACCACTGATCATCACGCCCACATCCGATTGAGCAACCTTTAACGCCATGCTCAATAAAGCCTGACTTTTAGGGTCTTGGGCAATGGGATCATCATTATGATCGATTTCGACTTTAAGATATTGATTAATTTTTTCAGTTAAAGCCTGAGCACTAAACGGTTTTTGCAAATAATCTACAGCGCCATGTCGTATTGCGGTTACTGCATCCTCCACGGAACCATAAGCGGTCATTAAAATAACAGGTACGCCAGGATGTTTTTTTTGAATTTCATTTAATAATTGATTCCCATCCAACTTATCCATACGAATATCAGATAAAATTATAGAGGTATGGTGTAGCTCAAGAAGAGCTAACGCTTCTTTACCGTCTTTGGCAGTAATATAAGTATGGCCAGCAATAGTCATCGTTTCAGCCAGCGCCTCTCTTAATACTGGATCATCTTCAACAATTAAAACATGGCTCATAAGAAATCCCTTCTCTTTTGTAATTATCGTATGCCCTTATTTTCACCAGGCAAATATATGTTTATCTGCGTACCAAAGCCTTCTGTGGACTCTAATTGAACACGCCCCCTATGCGCTTTAACCACAGCAAAGACGACGGCTAAACCTAAACCAGTACCTTGAGCTTTGGTTGTGTAAAATGGTGAAAATGCTTGCGCTTTTACCCCTTCAGACATGCCTTTACCATTGTCCTCTACTGATATTTGTATACCTGAATCATCTATAGATGCAAGAGTTAAATTAATTTCTGTTGCCTCAGATTGCAACGCATTTATTATGAGATTTAAAACTGCTCCAATTAAGGACTCGCCATGTATTAAAGCCTCTCGCGTTTTAAGTAAATTATTCACTTTAAATAGAGCTGGAGAAGATTCCACATAAAGATGAGCACGTTGTATTAATTCAGAGCACCAAGAACCCATATGAACATATTGCGGCTCTATAGACGCTCCTCTGGCAAATAACAACAAATCATGAATCTGTTGTTCAATACTTGCATGACACTCTTGTAACCTTGTAATCCAATTTTGCATCCGTACATTTAAATCAGGAAGATTATTTAAATGCTCTGTATACAAAATTGCAGAAGATAAAGGAGTTCTAATTTGATGAGCTAACTGTGCAGTCATGGTACCAATAGCAACCAAGCGCTTCTCATTTTCTTTCGCTTTCTCATAATCTCTGGTTGCTGTAATATCCGCTAAAGTAATTAAGAGACCAGGTAAGCTATCCAAAGAAGAAATAGCCACATGAACGCGACGTCCATCAGCCAGTGATACCTCATGACCGTCATCATCTCTGGGCACAAAAGCGCGTTGAATCACATCCAACCAAAGAGCATTAATTAAGCCATAACCCAGCATCGCTTCTGCCGCAGGGTTTAACCAAACAATACGACCTCGAGCATTCAAGATTACCAATGCATTGGGTAAACTGGATAAAATATCCCACTCAGATAATTCTATCTGTGGTTTTACCGCACATGTTTGATAAGTAGAATAATGCATAGACACGTTTATTTTAGAGTTATATATACTGACTCTAACAAACTTTAAGCCAAATGAAAATGTGATTAAAATCAGTTAATTAAATTGAATAATAAACAGCCACTAATCTAGTGGTAAATGTTCACGCTTATATCTATTGTTTCTTTGTTTTTTCTTCATCTAATTTTCTTAAAAAAGCTAGTTTCTCTGCAATTTTTGCCTCTAAACCGCGCTGTACAGGTTGATACCAGCCTGGAGCAATAAGATCGTCAGGGAAATAATGTTCGCCTGCTGCATAACCATGAGGCTCATCATGAGCATAACGATAATCATGACCGTAACCCAATTTTTTCATTAACCGAGTGGGAGCATTGCGTAGATGCACAGGTACCTCTCTAGACTTATCTTTTTTTACAAAATCCATAGCTTGATTAAATGCTTTATATCCTGCGTTACTTTTAGCGGCAACTGCAAGGTAAATAACTGCCTGTGCTAAAGCTAATTCGCCTTCTGGTGAGCCTAACCGTTCATAAGTTAGGGCAGCCTCATTAGCAATTTGCATTCCTCGTGGATCCGCTAAGCCTACATCCTCCCAGGACATTCTAATAATACGTCGAGCCAAATAATGAGGATCTACTCCTCCATCTAACATACGACATAACCAGTAAAGGGCTGCATCAGGGTCAGAACCGCGTACGGATTTGTGTAAAGCGGAAATCTGATCATAAAAATGCTCTCCACCTTTATCAAATCGTCTAGCATTGGGTGTCAAGGCGTTGTTTACCAACTCTTTATTCACTCGCGTAGTATGTAATGCAGAGCAAGCCGCTTTAATTTGTTCTAATAAATTGAGCAACCGCCTTGCATCCCCATCAGCGCAGGCAATAATAAGTTCCAATGCCTCATCATCAAATTGTAATTCTGCCAAAGCCTTTGAATGGGCTCTTTGGAATAATTGTTTTAACTCATCATCTGTTAATGATTTTAGAACATATACTTGAGCTCGTGACAATAATGCGGAATTAACTTCAAATGAGGGATTTTCAGTCGTAGCGCCAATAAACGTAACAAGACCAGACTCGGTATAAGGTAACAAAGCATCCTGTTGGGCTTTATTGAAACGATGAATTTCATCGATAAATAATATAGTCTGTCTGCCATGGGCTAAATTATCTTGTGCTGCCTCCATAGCTGCTCGTATGTCTTTTACACCAGAAAAAACGGCGGATAATGCTATCCATTCACAATCAAATGCTTCCGCAGTTAATTTAGCTAAAGTAGTCTTACCAACTCCTGGAGGCCCCCAAAGTATCATAGAATGCAACTTACGACTCGCAAAACTGAGTTGTAATGGCTTGCCTTCCCCTAATAAATGGCGTTGGCCTATCACTTCATCCAGATTTTTAGGCCTTAAAAGCTCAGCTAAAGGAGAATTGGGTTCAGTTTTAAATAAACTCATTGTTTGACTACATCGACTCCCTTAGGTGGCTTAAATTGAAATAATTTAGCAGCTAATTTGGGATTAGACTTAATTTGACTCAACTTAACTGAGGTCACTTGTCCTAATTGATCATGCAACTCCAAGCCTGTTAATGCGTCAGCAGTAAATATTAATTTAATTCGCTGAAAATTTGCCTTAGGGGATTTTGATTTCAGATCGAAAATAATTGTTTTCCCTTCACTTTTTTCTGCAACATCAAAATCTCTAGTCACCGTATCATCATAACCACTCAAAAATAGAGCCGCTGTTCCGCCTAAGCCTTTTTCTTGTTTTTTAACACTGACTTGCTCTAAATCAACATCATAAACCCACATTTTTTGTCCGTCAGCCACTACCAATTGTGCCATAGGTGACTTAGTTTGCCAGCGAAAACGGCCCGGTCTCTCTAAAGCCATTGTTCCTGAAGAGCGAGATACTTCTTTATGTTTGGCTTTTACTACTTGATTAAAATCAGCAGTCATGGAACGAATAGCATTCAATTTTGTTTGTAAAAGCTCTGCTGGAGTCTGAGTAAATGCTGCTCCAGAACATGTTAAAAGTAAGCCTATAAGTATTTTTTTCATCATTATTCCTCAGTTACTGAATTCACTAAAACATCTCTATAACCACCTTCTAAAGGTCCAACAATACCTGTTCGTTCCATTTCTTCAACCATTCTTGCTGCGCGGTTATAACCAATTTTTAATCGTCTTTGTACTGAGGAAATACTGGCTTTACGTGTTTGAATCACAAACTCCACCGCTTGATCATAAAGTGGATCATCTTCTTCAGCAGTAGATTGGCCATCCTCGTCAAAGCCTCCCTCAGTTCCATCCCCCGGCATTCTTAAAATATCCTCTATATAATCAGGTTCGCCTTTTAAACGCCAATCGTCAGCAACTCGATGTACTTCCTTATCATCCATATAGGCCCCATGAACACGTAAAGGAGCACCACTACCTGGCGCTAAATACAGCATATCACCGTGTCCAAGCAATTGTTCTGCACCTTGCTGATCCAAAATAGTGCGTGAATCAATTTTTGACGAAACTTGAAACGAAATTCGTGTTGGGATGTTCGATTTAATAAGGCCAGTTAATACATCAACAGAAGGTCTTTGTGTTGCCAGTATCATATGGATCCCTGCCGCTCTAGCCTTTTGAGCAATACGCGCAATTAATTGTTCAACCTTTTTGCCCACGACCATCATCATGTCAGCAAGCTCATCAATCACAACGACAATAAAAGGTAAGGCCTCTAATTGCGGCGGCGTTTCCTCCATGGAATCCACTGGTTTCCATAAGGGATTTACTAGAGGTTCGCCATTAGCAATGGCTTCAGCTACTTTAGCATTATATCCCGCTAAATTTCTTACCCCTAAAGATGCCATTAATCGGTATCTTCGCTCCATTTCCTCCACGCACCAACGCAAAGCACTGGCCGCCTCTTTCATATCAGTAACAACTGGTGTCAGTAAATGAGGAATGCCATCATATACCGATAACTCAAGCATTTTAGGATCAACCATAATCAGACGAACTTGATCAGGAGTTGCTTTAAAGAGAATACTAAGAATCATGGCATTAATACCCACCGACTTACCTGAGCCAGTAGTACCAGCAACTAATAAATGAGGCATCTTAGCCAAATCAACAATCATGGGATGACCGCTAATATCCACACCTAAAGCCAAAGCTAAAGGTGAATGAGCTTGTTGATACACATCAGCGGACAAAACATCAGCCAGACGCACTACTTGGCGTGAATGATTAGGTAATTCAAGTCCTACTACTGTTTTACCCGGAATTACTTCAACTACACGAACGGAGGTAACAGACAAAGAACGGGCTAAATCTTTAGCCAATGCGGTTAGCTTACTCACTTTAACTCCTGCAGCTAACTGAAGTTCAAAGCGAGTAACCACTGGCCCCGGATGGACCGCTACTACGTCCGCCTGAATACCAAAATCTAATAAGTGCTGTTCTACTTCACGAGAGACATTCTCTAATTCTTGATGAGTATAACCGCTCAGAGGTTTACCAGGTTCTCCTTTATCCAGTAAATTCAAGCTCGGTAGAACACCAGAAGTAGTTCCTGATGTATTGATTTTTGGAGCACGTATCTCTTTAAACTCTTTTACTGGTTTAACAATTTCAATCTTTTCTTCAGTAGGCGCAATTAGGATTGGTGCTAGTTTTTCCCTGCTTTTTTCCTTTTCCTTCTCAGTTTCCTTTTCTTTTTCCTTTTCCTTACCTAATTTAAATAATCTAGGAGCAGATTTTTCAACCGGTGTTTCTGCCATAACTACCGGTATGGATTCACGAGATTTATAATGTTCTATTCCTGCGTTACCCAAATGCAAGATTTTTTTTGATGCAGCATAAGTGGTATTAACAGACCATAAAGTATAAAAACCAATGAGTTCAATGAACCTCACCCAAGATAAGCCTGTTAGCCAAGTAATCCCCACTAAAAGCATAGCAAATAAAAGTAAGGTAGCACCATGTAAATTAAGCATCTGATACCAGCCGCCCCCCACGGCCTGCCCTATAATACCGCCCGCACTGTGAATGGAATCCAATGCTTTGATTTGTGGCTCCAAGCTTAATAAACCGCACCCTCCAGCGGTCATGAGGATAAATCCAACACTGCGCAGCATTAGAACGGTTCTATCAATGGCTTTTACAGCACGAAAGTCTTTCAATATGGCCCATGCGATGTAAACAATGGCAATTGGCAATAAATAAGCAAAATAGCCAAATGCAAAATACAGTGCATCAGCAAGATAAGCCCCTACCTGTCCTCCTGAATTGATAATTTTAACACCACTGTGAGAGGCATGAGACCATCCAGGATCGCTTAGCTGATAGGTAAATAAAGATAAAAGTACAAATAATGCACCGGCAAGAATGAGGATAAAACTACCTTCACTCAAACGTTTAATCATAAAATTTGGCATGGTTTTTTTGGGGGTACCAGCCTGTTTTCCCATATGTTGTTTTGCCATAGCTATTTTAATATGTCTGTTTTTGTCATAATATTCGCCATCTTAACACAAAATAATAAGGAAGGCAGAGACGATGAACGCAAGCAATCACCACCGCCTCATCATACTTGGTTCTGGCCCTGCTGGCTACACCGCCGCAGTCTATGCTGCAAGAGCTGATCTTAACCCCGTTATCATTACTGGTATGCAGCCTGGCGGTCAATTGACTACAACAACTGACGTAGATAACTGGCCAGGAGATATTGAAGGGCTACAAGGCCCTGCATTAATGGAGCGCATGCGGAAACATGCGGAGCGCTTTGATACTCAAATTATTTTTGATCATATTGTCAAAGTCGATCTGGGACAAAAACCATTTGTACTCCATGGCGATAGTACTACTTATACTTGTGATGCATTAATCATAGCGACTGGGGCTTCTGCTCGTTATTTAGGCCTAGAGTCTGAATCAGCTTATCAAGGTAGAGGAGTTTCAGCCTGTGCTACTTGCGATGGTTTCTTTTACCGTAATAAAAATGTATGTGTTATTGGTGGCGGAAATACAGCCGTTGAAGAAGCACTATACTTAGCTAATCTTGCAGCATCAGTCACTTTGATCCATAGACGAGATAGTTTACGTGCAGAGAAAATCCTGCAAGACAAATTGTTTGCAAAAGCTCAAAATGGCAATATTAGATTGGTCTGGAATTCTACTCTTGATGAAGTTTTAGGCGATGGTAAAAAAGTTACTGGCGCAACAATCCACAACTTAATCGATGACTCTAAAGAAGATTTGAATGTAGATGGTGTATTTATTGCTATAGGACATAATCCAAATACAGAAATATTTAAAGATCAATTAGACATGAGAGATGGCTATATTACCATCAAATCAGGTCTCGATGGCCAAGCAACAAGCACCTCCGTTCCTGGAGTATTTGCCTGTGGCGATGTAGCAGATCATGTGTATAGACAAGCAGTGACCTCAGCCGGTTTTGGATGCATGGCAGCTCTTGATGCTGAGGAATATTTAGATTCAATTAAGTAAATCACTAAAGGGAAAGCGCGCCATTCTATACTTCCGTGGTGGCAATAGGCGCGTAATCCTTCAGGGTGTGCTCTTCAATCTTGGTAAGAGTGCCAGGTGAACGGTTAATGGCGTCAAAGAGTTGAAAAATACCATAGCTTAAAGCAGCATTACATACAGTATAAAGGAATATACATGAATCCTCTGTTTATTGATCCAGATATTGCAAAAGCATCCACCATCTCCTCAGAATTTTATACATCTCCCGAATGGTTTGAGTTGAGTAAAGAAAAAATTTTCGCAAAAACCTGGCAATTTAGCCTAGGAACAGAAGAAGTCAAAAATCTCTCATCCATGGTGCCCTTTACCTTGCTTCCAGGTTTATTAGATGAGCCCTTACTATTAGTTAGAGATGAACAAGCTACTTTGCGCTGTATGAGTAACGTTTGTACCCATAGAGGAAATATCTTAATTGAATCACCTTGCAGCGCACAAAAAATAAAGTGCTGTTACCACGGACGACGATTTTCTCTTTGTGGCGATATGCTGCATATGCCTGAATTCGAAAAAACCAAAAACTTTCCGACAACTAAAGATAATTTAACTCAAATACCTCTTGGTATTTTTGAACCATTTGTTTTTACCTCTCTATCCCCTTCAGTGCCATTTTACGAAGTTATTAGTGATATTAAAGAACGATTATTTTGGTTGCCTTTGGAGCAAATGCGTTTTGATAAACAACGTTCTCGTGATTATCAAGTAAAAGCACATTGGGCTTTGTACTGTGAAAACTATTTAGAAGCATTGCATATTCCTTTTGTGCACCCCTCTCTAAGACAACGCATTGATTGTACTACTTACACTACGGAACTCTATCGTTATTGTAATTTACAACTGGCCTTAGCGAATCCAGGAGAGCCAAGTTTCGCTATTCCCAAAGAATCACCAGACTACGGAAAAGATGTAGCTGCTTATTATTATTGGATTTTTCCCAATACTATGCTGAATTTTTACCCATGGGGTTGTTCGGTTAATGTGGTTAAGCCCCTAGCTCCTAATTTGACTACAGTTTCATTTTTAACTTTTGTCTTCGATGAAAGTAAATTGGGCCAAGGAGCAGGTGGAGACTTAGATCAGGTTGAGCGCGAAGACGAAGCGGTAGTCGAATCAGTACAAAAAGGAATACGCTCCAGATTTTATGATACTGGGCGCTTTTCACCAACCAAGGAACAAGGTACTCATCATTTTCAACAATTACTTTGTGAGTTTCTTAATAATAACTAGGAAATTATAGAATACTCAAATGAATGACTCAGCTGATGGACTCCATAAAAATTTGGACAGTCGCCTTCTGGGAATGATTACTCTGGGAGGATCTATTGGAACAGGCATATTTCTCGCTAGTGGTTCAGTTCTGTTTCGAGCAGGGCCAGGAGGGACGTTAATAGCCTATATATTTATGGGGATCTTAATTTATTATCTCATGAGCAGTCTGGGAGAAATGGCTGCATACATGCCTTCTTCCGGTTCTTTTTACCACTATGCTGCTCAATTTATTGATCCTTCACTCGGGTATGCCTTAGGCTGGAATTATTGGTACAGTTGGGCGATCACTATAGCAGCAGAGATTTCAGCCTCTTCGTTATTAATGCAATTTTGGTTTCCTCATAGTCCTGGATGGATTTGGTCCGGTGTATTTTTATTATTCATTGTAGGATTTAACGCCATATCGACTAAAATATTTGGCGAAATAGAATACTGGTTTTCATTGATTAAAATTGCTGTGATTGGTTTATTTATTACCATAGGTTTTGCAATGATCTGTGGTCTAACCTCGCACCACTCCGTAGGCTTTTCAAATTGGCATATAGGCGACGCCCCCTTCCATAACGGCTGGTTTGGTATATTTAGTGCCATCATTTTAGCCGGCTTCTCCTTTCAAGGCACTGAGCTTTTAGGCATCGCTGCAGGAGAAAGTAAAAATCCTCAAATCACTATACCTAAAGTAGTTAAAATGGTTTTTTGGCGTATTTTTTTATTCTTTATTTTATCTTTATTAATCATTAGCTTTTTAATTCCTTATCCTTCCGCACAAAGCGTGGATCAAGATGTCATGATGAGTCCATTCACTAGAGCTTTCGCCCTATTTGACCATAAAATAGCAGCACTTATCATGAATGGTGTTATTTTAATCGCCATATTATCAACAGCTAACTCAGGTATGTATGTTGCTAGTAGAATGCTTTGGTTTTTAGCAAAAGAAAAACATATTCCTCCATTATTCTCGAAGGTAACCCCAAAAGGGATTCCTATTTATGCCTTAATTGCAACAGCAAGCATATCCTTTCTTGCTTTTTTATCTTCTCTATTTGGCCATAATTCTATCTATTTATGGTTAGTCAATGCGGGTGGGTTATCTGGTTTTATTGCCTGGACGGGTATAGCAATAAGCCACTATCGTTTTCGAAAAGCTTATCTTCACCAAGGAAAAGACCTGGCTTTACTGCCTTATGTAGCCAAAGGCTATCCCTATATGCCTTTAGGAATATTTTTTATCTGTATCATTATCCTAATCAGTAATAATGTCGTTGCCTTTATCCATCATGATTTAAATTGGCAAGAGCTTTTCATTTCCTATATTGGATTGCCTTTATTCCTTATAGTATGGTTCAGTAATAAATGGGTTAATAAAACAAAGCTAGTGCATTTAAATGAATGTAATTTTAATAATTAAATAGTCAATGTCCTTATATTAGCTTTAGCTTGTATTTATAGCTCAGGATCACTGTCACTGACTTAAGAACATGTCATACTGTCTATTGATCACATATCAGCCTAGTGACTGCGACCTAAAGGAAAAGTTTGGTAATAACTACTAATAGTGGTGCTCCAAGTAGGATTCGACATGTCAGGCCAATTATTTCTATCGAAGCTAGGAGAGCGCTTTAGTTTTTCCCTATCAATGCTAAGACTAAAAGTATCTTTCATTGCATTATAAGAAAGAACGGACCAGGGCAATGCAAATAATTTATCATCCATATCTGAAGATAAAACGATATAAGCTACTCTGCCTTCTACTTTATCTATCATCAATGCCTCAATTTTCCCTATATTTTCCCCGCGATGATTATAAATCTCTGTTTTTATAATATTTTCAGTATTAATAATATATCGTCTCATGATCCTCTCCTACGAATAGAAATATTTTCTAAATTTATTCTTAAAAAGAAGCAGCCTAGTTATCATAGAAAATATAAAAGGCAATCCTTGCCCATGAAAACTCAAACATTAATGCATCATTATCAATGGCTTTTGAATTTAACGGAACTGTAACGCATTGATAAATGCCTTTTAATTACTGTTTATTAATTATAGACAATGCATATATTTATTTCAAAATACTCATTAACCAATAAAGTTAGCATTTCTATTTAGTAATAGTTGCCAAGTTCATGCTTTTATTCAAGTTGTTTTTTTAGTCTATAATAGAAACAATAAGACTCAATATCAATCACTGAGCATTAATGATGCATTCGGCTAAAGTAAAGCGATTTATTACCCCATATATCCTAAAATAATAAGGAAACAGTAATGAAAAAAATGTTAATTATTGCATTTTTATTAATGCCCAGCTTATTTTTCAGTCAATCCATTTCAGCCAACGCGGCAAACAGATTACTTGGATGTGCTCCAGTGACTAAAAGTTCCCCTCAAGAATGCATGCGGTATAGAGTATGCTGTCGCAGCGTATGTAGGGGCGCTCGTGGGCATGCTATTTCAGTTTGTATGGGTGAATGTCTTCGACGTTATCAAGCCTGTATGAAAGGGGATGTAAGCCGCAATAGATGATACAAAGAGGCAATAAACAGGATAAATCCTTTTTTTGCTTAAAAATAGCCTTAAGTCCCCCAACTATTTCACAGGTATGGTTAGAATTGGTTCACTTATAGCTTCAGCATCATGTCCTGATGAAAGTTGTATAAGTTCCGCCAATATGGTAAAGGTTATCTTTGATGATAAATCTTTATTGTCTATATAAAACCAGTGACCATGGCTTCTTACAGATACATAAGCATCACCTGGATGAGTATTACTATAATTAATTCTCATAATACCCTTCATTAAGTTACTCCAATTGAAAAGCGTACCATTATCATAATAGGTCTGATGTAAATATCCCCTACGGATATCCTCTGGTGGTGAGACCACTGCGTGCGATAAGAAAGTCATGACCCCCAAAATAGAGCGAGTGGTTGTTCTTACCTCATTTTCTCCTACAGAATGAATATCTTGAGTCAAAATAATATCACGACTATCTAAAGGAACATTCATGATTCTCTTAAATTTTCTTGCTTCAGGAGAGTTAATAAATTCACGATGAAGACGAATGATAAGTTTAAACTGATTGTGTTGATTGTCTGCGAGTAAGTCATAACCATTTTTCCGACTGAGTTGATTTAGTGATTCCATCAGTCTATAAAAATTAGAATAATCAGGTACCCATTCAACATCTGCGCTTGTTGCAGCAGCAGCATTACTTATATTTCCAACACTCTGAATCAATAGTTTGGATAATCGCATAAATTCTTTACTATTATTTGAAATGAGTAGCGAAGCCTGTTTTAAATTTATAGGCGCTAAAATTGCATTGGTAAATTCACGATCTGTAAGTGGTACGTAACTTATAGTTGGCGTATCCGTATAACCTGCATCATAATTTAAACTAAATGCCTTGGTTATCGACCAATATTTTAAATTATTAGTTGTTTTTGAGTAGGTTGGATTGACACCTAGATTCGAATTCCAAGCGTAAGAAGCAGTAATGCTACCAATTTTAATAAATAAAGGAGGTTCCAAATAATGAATTCGAACCAGATTCAGAAGAATCTGTTTATTTTCAGTAGATAAAACACTGTCATTGTAGTTTTGTCTATCGTGAGGGATTGTTTTTGGACCAATTGAGGCACAACCATCTAAAAAAAGGATGAATATTATGGAGACTATCAAGCGTATTACGTTAAAAATTACATAGTGATATTGTATCATCTGTTTCATAATCCTTGAAAAATAAATTTACATCCCGAAATATTCTTAAATAAGCTTAAATGTAGTCATTCCTTTTTGTTGAAAATCAATCAACTTTCTAAATGGGCTACCAAAAAACAAGTCGTGATTTTATATGATCACTGCTTGTTAGAAAAGTGATAACTGTCGTTTAACATCATTTGTGATTCACATGGCATTCCTTGTGGCTATATTCATCCACAATCAAATAGTTTTCTATACCGGCTTAATATAAATTTCTTGCTCGTTCTTAATTAAAAAAAACATACATTTATCATGTAATTATGAAGTACAAAGACAAACGTTGCTAATAAACACTTGAGCTTTAAGCCTCAATCGTCTGAAGGATGCAATTAATATGCATAAGAACATTAACTCTATTCGAATACTTTGAAGTGTTTTACAATCAACTAGAGATAACTATTCAAGGGGAAGGTTTATTTCGTGAATGGTTACGATTAGGGTTTCATGTCAAACAACCTTGGGGGCAATAAAAAGAATGGATGGAGTGTTAGTTTGTTTAAGTCTTATTTTCTTAATGGTGATCTCGGGAGTAATTACCCGCTTTATTCCTTCCATGCCAACACCATTAATACAAATAGCAACAGGAACTCTTCTAGCTGTTTCATTTCCCTCTTTTGATGTAGGGTTTAATCCTGAACTTTTTATGCTCCTGTTTATCCCTCCTTTATTATTTAATGACAGCTGGCATTTCCCTAAACGTGAATTTTTACTCTATACCAGACCTATTGTTATGTTATCCATCGGCTTGGTATTTTTTACTGTAGGCGGTATTGGTTATTTAGTCCATTGGTTAATTCCTCTCATCCCTTTACCCGCTGCTTTTGCTTTGGCTGCAGCTCTTTCCCCAACAGATGCCGTATCGCTTCGATCAATGACTGCTGGAGCACACATACCAGAACGGATTATGCATATCTTACAAGGAGAAGCGCTGTTAAATGATGCCTCAGGTTTAGTTTCATTTAAATTAGCCGTAGCAGCGATGCTAACCGGCTTTTTTTCATTAAAAGGCGCTTTATTAAGCTTATTAGTGATGAGTCTAGGAGGAATTACTGTTGGAATTGTTCTGACCTATGTTTTTATTTCATTTTTAGGAAAGCTCACGAAACATAGTGGCCATGAAACGACTACTGAAAATTTATTACTGTTGCTTTTGCCTTTTACTGTATATCTCATTGCAGAAAAATTAGGTTTTTCCGGCGTACTAGCTACGGTTTCTGCAGGTTTTACCATTGATAGAGCTGGTTTTTTAGACCGCACAATGGCTAAAATGCGCATTGAAGGTCATTTTTTTTGGGGCGTACTTGATAGCACACTCAATGGAATTATCTTTATTCTTTTAGGAATGTATTTGCCTCATTCGATTAAATTCCTTGAAATAACGGGCTATAGTTTTTCCGAATACATCATGATTATTGTACTAATCACCGTGACTCTAATTTTATTACGTACGTTGTGGCTTTATTTAACTTGGCCTTTTGAAGCGTTAATATCGAGACGTAATCCCAGTTCATGGCGTTTACCCAATATAAAGATAATCAGCACTTTTTCACTAGGTGGAGTACGTGGCGCCATTGCATTGGCTGCTATTTTATCTTTACCTCATATGATTAATGGAGATCCATTTCCCGCTCGTAAGCTTTTAATTATTCTTGTTACCGGCGTTGTTCTTTGTTCATTATTAATTAGCAGCTTACTTTTACCTTTAATAACTCCTGGCTTGAAGAACTTGATTCATAAACAAACTCAAGATGAAGAAAATGAAGCCATGCTTGTATTAGCTAAAGCAGCAGTTGACGCGATCAAAACAAAGGTAAACAGCCTTTGTGAAGAAATCAACGAGCAGGAAAGAGCTTTATGCATTCAAGTTTCAGAGAAATTAATTGCGTCCTTTAATCAATTTATTACATCAAGTAATGGTTCTGAAAGTGAAAAACTAGAAAGCATATTGGCCTTAACATTCGAAGTACAGTTGCGTGGGGCGGCCTTAGAGCGAGCTCATCAAGAATTACGTTCCCTGAGGAAACAAAGAAAAATTAATAATACTACCATGATGAAAATTATTTCTAGGCTTGATCTAAGACAAATTGCATTACATACCGAACATCAAGCAATTTCTAGCTCTCTAAGCAAAAAGGCAATATCAACTTAAATGAAAAAAGAAATCTACTATTTTTAGGCGACATAAAAAATGCTAACCACTTGATCAATAAAATTATTTTTCATTGAATGATGATTTTGTTATGTATAGAATGTGTCACTAAATTATGGGAAATAAATAGAAGAATAGAGTCAAAATTATATGTTAAAAAATAATATTTTAGGGATGTTGATAGTTAGTATTTGTGGTCAATGTATCGCAGCACAGCAATTAACCCACATTCAAGATATTAATTTACGTCCTTTTGCAGTAATTACAGCAGGAGCTGATTTCATCCATACAGACCACTCCCAGAGTTTATCGTTAATTCCTCCTTTTTCTAATTATTATGCAAGTAATTCGTCCTATCCTAGTAGTGCGAGTTTAGGCCTTGGTGGTGGTTTAGAGGGACATCCATCTGATCGCTTTTTTTGGCAGTTAGGCTTCTCCGGTTTTTTTAATACCTCGTTAATGAGCACCGGTGAAGTATGGCAATTTGGTCTACCAGAATATAATAATTTCGATTACAGCTATCGCATTCGCTCACTCAGGGTTGTAGCAACGGGTAAACTGCTTAGTACATTCAAACAAGTGATTCATCCCTATGTATCGGGTGAGTTAGGATCGGCGTTTAATGCAGCGAACTCCTATCAAGAAATTCCTTTAATCGAAGAAGCCGTCGCCATAGCTCCATTTGCTAGTCATACCCAAAGTTCTTTTTCTTGGGGCGCAGGTGCAGGGATTGATATAGATATAAATGCTAATCTTCGTCTAGGTGTAGGCTATCAATTTGTAGATTTAGGTAAAACGACTTTAGGTTTGAGTCCCGTGCAAGAGACACGTGAGCAATTAGGCATTTCCAACTTATACGCTCACCAAGCTCGCGTTCAGTTGACTGCATTAGCTTAAAAATATAGGGTGGCAACACCCTCTTATAAGACACGATATAAACGCCATTTAGAATATTTTCCAGGTAAAGAAATTTGTTCGACCCAATTACTATGCTCCAGATCAAAAGTTGGTGTAGATCCACTGTTACATAATAAAATTAAATTAATATTTCTACGTTTAATCATAGATCTCGCTGAGTTTTCATCTTCTTTAAAAAAATTAAAGGTATCTTCCAACCCCATAGGATTATGGTGATCATTAGTGGCAACAACAGCAAAATGTGTGAAGTATAAAATGAATGGTCCATAGTTGCTGGACATAAAGAGAGTCTTGTCTTTACTAAACTGTGGCTGCTCTAAAATATTATCTTCCATCATAGAGTAAAATTGTTTCTGACATTGCAGCACCCCTTCCGAAACAGGAGCTCGCGATATCATAGATAAGAGGGCAGGTAAAAGAATGATAAGCCCGATAATAAACCATTTAATCAAAAGATGAATCTTTGTTTTTGCCAAATGAGCCACAAAAAATGAAACTAATATGATATTCAATGGTGTTGCTATTCTTCCCCATCGATTCATATAAGCAGTCAATAAAGAAGTAACGGTTGCGCCAAAGAGTATAAGCAACTGCACGTTGATTAGTTGACGGTTTAAATATAAATAATAACAGAACGCTGCGCCGATTATAAAATACAGTAGAAGTTCCAAAGCAAGGCTATTATCAAGGATAAATGGTGAATAAAATTCGATACTATTCGGAAAAAAATTCTTTAATAGATAAGGAGTAACCGCATTATATGGCCCTTTATAAAATCCTGGAAAATAATAATTCATCACACAAAATAAGATCACTACTAAACTCAAAATACTGATGAGATTGAGCGTATTATTTGTTGCTTTTAAATAACGGTTATAGATAAAAAAACAAATCAATACTAATAAGTAGAATGTCAAATAAACTATAGATACCACATCATAGCTAATGGTAAAAAAATGACTGTATTCGAAAGGAATAATTAGGACTATAGTGATGCAAAGGACTAATAAAGAAAGGTAAATAGTTGTGGCATGAAGCTGTTTGCATAAATAAAGCCAGAACATTGCAGCTAAACTAATAAAAACTACCATAGTAAAACTGATACTTATCCATATTCCCAGTCCAGCGATAACAGCAGTAATGCAAGTCCAGAAGTAACTATTAATACTGATAACACGTAACAAACACCCCCAATAGATAATACTAGTAAGGACGAGTAAAAAATCATAATCAACACGCAATGGTTGATACACAAAGTGCATGACTGGATTTAATAAAAAAGCAGCGACGAGAAAAAAGTCCTGACTTTTGGTTGTGTTCAAAGGTCTTACTGTCCAAAGCAGTGCAAAAACAGAAAGCAGATTACAAAGCATCGGCAAAAGAAAGCACCAAACATAGAGTGCTTTATTTAAAGGAAAAAAAAGTTTAAAAAAATAAGCTCCCCCTACCAAAATAATCATGGTCGCTTGAGTCCAAGCATGGGTATCAGCCCCATAAGGAGCGTTAAGAAAAGGATTAATACCTGCATACCACTGATGGTTTTTGAGCACGTTTAACGCTAAAACCATATGCATGTAGGCATCATGTTCGAAAACAAAATAATGCTGATGAAGAAAAGCAAATAGAGCACTGTAGTTAGTAAGTATTATAACTATTACAGACAATACAAAAATTACAGTGTTTTTTTGAGTTAACTTAATGGCACGGCCTCCTCTCCAGCACATTTAATGAGTTTGTCAACAACTCATCAAAAAAGCTCGACGTACCGCACTTTATGCACGGTATCCAGAAGATCTCAGACAATAAAAAAGATTTCTGCTAAGTGTCAATCAATTTACTTGCGCTATCATCTATCCATGATAATGCCATAAAAATTTTATGAAAAACATAATATTGTAGCTACCACAACAAATCCCACCAATTCGCAGAATCTTCTAGGCCAGGGCCATCCTGCCAGAAGACCTTCGCAAACACGCATAAAACCATCCTGGTGCTCTAGAAGCGCGTCCATGCACTTCGAAGGTTTGCGAAAATCTTTGGCAGACAAACCCGGGAATTACTGTGCCGACTATAATCAGAGGAGCTAGGCTATCATCATTATATTTCTTAAATTCCCTTGATGCTCCAATACCGCCTCGGCACACTCTCTTGATCTATACCTAAAACTTTCGACATCCGCAGCTGTTTGCCCGCGGCGATTAGAAATGGTGCTATCAACACGTGGATCTTGCAGTAAACGCTTAACGCAGTTCAAATGTCCGCGTTCTACTGCATCATGCAAGGCAGTATAGCCAATGTTATCCTGCTCATTTGGCTTCAGTTTAGGATCTGCAAGGAATAGCTCAAGAACGTTGACATCACCAATCGATGTAGCCCAGAATAAAAGAGGTTCTGAGCTTGCCTGTGTCGCGTTGATATCAATAGCAGGGGTTTTAAAGAGCATTTTAACTATTTCAAACGCTTGATCATATTCCTCCCCTTTTCTTCCAGCCAATCTTCGTATCGCTTCTTCTAAAGGACTAGTGCAATAAAGCTTACTCGTGCTGACCACTTTAATATTCGGGTACGTGAGTATGTATCCACGGATAGCGAGCAAGTTATTCTTACGAATTGCAACAATAAGATAATCAATATCTTCCTCAATAATGCCAGACTTGCTATTTTTGAACAGCTCAAAATGCTCAAGCGCTGCTTGCTTTTTTTGCTCCAAAGTCTCAATCATCATTTGAATATCCCCATCTTGGGTCATCGTTACGACTCGGTCCCCTCGATGTGGCGCTTTGAATAAGGTACCAGGGTATTGAATCAATAATCTTGCTGCATCGTTCTGTCCATTCCTAAGAGCTAATTGTAACGGAGTGACTCCATTAACATCGCTTGAGTCTGGGTTAGCACCTCCATAATAAATCAACGAATGAATATTTTCACTACGTCCTGCTCTAGCTGCTGCGTGAATACTAGTGCTGTAATTATGAGTAGGTTTTGTTACAGTTTCTGGATAATGTTCGATTAATGACTTTAAAATTTTGGAGTCTCTAGAGGCAGCATAATAAGCGCTATACTCACTGGGTTTAGCACCACATATTAGTAAAGCATTTACCAAGTCATCTCTATCTGCTTTAATGGCGCAATCTAGTGCATTACCCTCTTCTGTTCTGGTTACACTTGCCCCTGCATTGATTAAAGTATCAATCATTTCAACAGACTTTACCAAACACAATGGTTCTTGATCGTACCAGGTGGTTTGGTTAACAGCATGGGGAAACATTTGAATAAGAGATGAGACAAGCACTATATTGTTATTCATAACCGCAAAATGCAATAAATGATAGCCTTGAAATGTTTGTTCATGTAGAGGCCATGATTTCAATTCATCTAAATCTTCAGCAGTTACTTGATCACTAAGAAAACGATGCAGCATTTGCAAGCGAGCACTCATACTCGTAGGATCTAATACTATACCAAGCTTTTCTAGTCGTTTGTCGAACCGCTCTGTAGTTCGGCTCTGGACTACTAACTCCCATCGCTCCAACATGAGTCCAGTGTTTAATATTTCCTGATTAATTTCAGAATTAAAATGTTCTGCAAGCAATCTCTTTGTTAACTCAAGTTGATCCGTCGGCATTAATTCTTGAATAATTAATCGTATTAATAGATGTGGCAAAGTTGGATTATTTGCATAAAGAGAAAGGTATTCTTTCAAATAAAACTGTTCAAAAAATTCTATCGTATCAGCAAATAGTTGGTCAGCAATAGTTTCAGGTAAAAACAACCGATATTTACTTTTTAAAGCAATGAGCAAGCTGTAAAGACTACAATTACCAACTGTTTGAAAATCACCAGGAATACTCCCTACAAATACTAACCCAAGACGACTATGCATATCTCGTTGAATGTATGTCTTATTCGACTCATTTCCATCATCATCGAGCGTAGCAAATAAATCTTTAGTTATATTCTCAGGCTTAGATATTTTGTAATGCTCCGTTGTAACATCAATACTACAGCCACCGCCATTATTACGATAAAGGTCATCTTGCTTAATGACAAGATTCATCGTATGTCCAGGCCAACCAGTGATGATTTCGACACCGGAATTTTTGCTATCCTCGACCATAGAGAGCAACATATTCTCTTTAGAGGTACTTGTAGACTGGTAAGAACTTATCCATAACTTCGACATAAGATAAAAGCGCATAGATTTTACTGTCATGTTTCTTACTTGTCGGACAGCATCTAAATGTTCCGTATACTTGTCATTTGTTTCGCAGTGTGAAACATACGCGTTCATTAAATGCACCATAAATGGCGCGGTATCCAAAGGCGAACTACCCGTTAACTTGATAAGACCGTTATTAACAGGTATTGAACCACTTAATGAAAATAAGTGGCCAAACATTTTAGTAGCTTTCTGAATATCTTGCCTTATTTTAGCGTGGAGGTACTCATCTTCTAAGACAAGCACTTCGTCATCAAAATTATCCAGAGAAAAACCAAATTCACCGAGATAAGCCAATGCCTGTTGACGCTCATTACTGTTATCTTGAGTCAAATTTTTTATATGATTAATAACAACTTTTAGATCAAGATTAGGTTTGAGCGTTTTAAAATTGCTGTTAATTTCCCACTTTTCAGCAGCAGGGTTACAAATCGCAGTAAGGGCGAGGAAATACTCGATATTGATGTTAATATTGGCACCAATAAGCGCCTTAGTTAAAGCACTTATTGTGTGCGCAGATACCAAGCCTTGATGAAAGCCAGTAAAGCATTCTGCTACTACATTTTCAAGAAGCCCCTCATCATTATCCTGACTGTTGCAGAGTTTAATAAGAGTAGTGAATTCTGATTTAAAAGTATAATCGTTACTTTTAAATATTTCGCTCAATATAGAGTCGCCATCTGCATATCGTTCAAGAAGTGATGCTGGATGAAGTGCAAGAATATCTAATAAGAGCTTCTTATTGGCATAATCTGATCTACCTGCCCTATTCTCACGAATTAAATCAAATAAGGACTGACCTTGACTATTTTTATGTGTCACATCAATGCCTCGATTAATAAGTAATTGGGCGATCTCTTTAGCCTGAAATTTGCAAGACATAACGGTCAGTTGTAAATAGTTATTTCCATCGTTGTCTAAGACATCAATGTCACATTGCTCATGCTTGATTAAAGCAGTAATCAACAGCATGTGATCCGCACTCTTATAGTCAGTATCACTTAAAATCAAACCCAATGCTGTCTGCCCATTATCATTTTGGGTATTGGGATTCGTCAGAGGATTTCTAGCCACATCAATCATGTGCTCTCTATGAGTAAATACATCCTCAGCGACCATATGCAACAATATAGAATTATATTTAGATGTTTTGTGATTTGGATTGAATTTTTTGTGTCTTATAAACATTTCCATGGAGTCACGACAACCATAAACATCCGAATGGTAAATAAATTCGAAAAAGGTCTGCCCACTGATAAGCATTTGATTAATGTCAAAGTTTTCATTTTTAAGCAATAGCTGGAAGGTATCATTTTCTTTATGCCGTAAGTTATTCTCTAAATAATAACTTAGAAAACTACTACCCTGCCTATCAGCAATATTTACATCTGCCCCAGCATTCACCAACTCTTGAAGATAATCAAAAAAATCTCTTGTTTGTGCATGTCTTGATTTAGCTAGTAAATGTAAAACCGAATCGCTTTCGTCAGTAATATCAGTGACTGCAAACTTTGCTTCTTGAAGTACATCTAAAACGTAATACGATTTCTTTACTCCATTGAGAAGTTCTAGAAGGCTGGCACTGTTCATATATTCCCCTTAAACTGATTTTTAGAAACCGAGAGTATGACACTACAATCTTAATAAAATATTAAGGTGCCGTTTGAATGTAACTACATTCTAAGTGGCTTTTTGTTTCAGTATTGATAGCCAATTTAGAACAGCATCATTAAAAAACTCCATTAAGCAGAGCCTATTCCGAAGCAACAATTATATTGAAAAACAAGTAATTGATGATAGACTGAAATCTCTTATGGACTGTCTATGGTTTACACCAAGCCAGTCAATTTAGAAGTAAAGCATCTAGTGATTTTACATTCAAATAGATGGTTATAAAAATAAATCTTAATGATCACTATGGATACCCAAACTGAGTTTTCACAAGAAGTACTTAAACTGATTAAAGCAATACCGAAAGGTAAAGTCGCAACCTATGGATATATTGCCAGACTAGCTGGTCATCCACGAGGAGCGCGCGCTGTCGGATGGCTTCTTCACTCTTGTACAATGAGCCATAACCTCCCCTGGCAACGCGTGCTAAAATCTGGAGGAGAACTTTCTTTCCCTGCTAATAGCCCCAATTATTTTCAGCAAAAAAAACTGTTAGAAAAAGAAGGCATCATCGTACTCAATGGCCGTGTTGATCTAAAAAAGTACTTATGGGAACCCAAATTCCTCTAACGTGTATTTATGTTCCGCCTCGCGAGAATAACGTGGTCCAATTGCAAGCTTTCTCTCTTACAACGCGTCTGTTTTTAGGACCGTCTATCCTTGCCCTTACACGACCTATGCCCAAACGTGATGACGAGGATCATGAGCCTAAACATCACCATGGTGGTAGTTAATTCTGCTTTAAGAGTGATAAACGTGGGGCAACTTTGCTTGCCTCATCAAATTGATTGACTAGCGCTAATCCTGTATCACATAATGCCATGTGCTCCCTTTGCTTGCTAAATGAAAAGTGAGCATCACGATGTTTGGAGTTATTTCGGTGGACAAATACTAGACAGATTTAACCGAAGAACTTTGGACTCTCAAGCAACAATCAACATGGAATCATTAAAAAAATAAACGTCCTCGTTTATTTTTATCTTAAGTAGAGTCTATACTGGATCATTGTGGCACAATATGGAGCAGCTACTATGGAAAGTAAAATTGAAAAGCCATTTACACTCACAATGTTAGGGACGCTCACTGACTTTACCCCTGATTTAAAACAAACACCCAAACCCACTCCTTATACTAAAGGAGCCACAGTAAAAGATTACCCTAAAGGAGAATTGCTGAGTTTAATCTCTGTTTTAATTAAAACACTTATACTCGTCAAAGCTGCAAAAGTAGACGCGAAAAATCCTTATCCTTATCAGGCTGATGAAGTTACTGTAGTCAATGGGCCTAAAACGGATGGTGCGAATGTCGGCGAAAAAATTGCATTGGGTCTAGCAGAGATACTAAAAGCAATAGTCCGTGGACAAACACTAATTAATATTATTGCGCATAGTAGAGGTGCTGTTGAATCGATTTTAATAGCTCATGAACTAGAAAGTATCCAAGCAATAATTACAACATGTGCAACTTTTGAAGAAGTGTTGAAGAAGTTAGCTGAGCAACAAACCAAAAGATACAAAGGGACGCCAACAAATAATACACCAGATATTATAGAGGTCTTAAAATCTCAAATTAATCTGATACCAAAAGAAGAACAAGAACAATGGTTTAATAAGCTAAAAACATCTATTCCTGATGCATCAATAAACTTTTTTGGTATAGACCCAGTTCCAGGAGATTGTTTTCCTATTACGTGGTATAACGAACGTTTTTTTACGTTGCCAGAAATTATTAAAAATACTGAGTTAATTTATTATGCAAACGAACGTTCTGATAGGGGATTTACCCCAATTTGTCCTGAAGTAGTTTCCAAAGAAAAGCAAAATTTTGTTCGTTATTCCATGCCCGGACATCACGGGACAGGTTCCAGTGGAAATAATGGCTCTCAGCAAGGAATAATCGTATCTCCTAATGAGTATAAAACCACCCATGTCCAAAAATTATTAATATATAAGATACTTAAATTCCTAAGTAAACATCATGTAGCGTTTAATGATGGCACCCAAATCTTCCACCCACAGACAGCTTTAGGAAGAAAATATTTAGGAATCACTAGTGAAACGACAACAATTGATGTAGATAAACTCGATTTCCCTACTATTTTGCGGACTATCTATGCCGCGATTGCCAAAAATCTAACTGGGTATGAAGCATATAATTTAACTCATTATGCCTACATGGGCCTGGGCAAACAACGTAAAACATTGCTTAAAGGACATACCTATGGCCTCTTCAATGACATCTTTGCAACATACCCTGGTTATGTGAATGAAGAACATGCATCATTAATGCAGACACATTTTTTTAGACTTTTTGGTCTTGATAACCCAAGAAAAAATCTTGCTGAGATGATCATTAACGCAAGCTTGGTTTTAGACGAACACATTGGAAAAATCGTCAATAAAGAACCATCTATCCTCGATTCTGAAGTTACTCGTAAAAATGTATTGGAAACTTTTGGTATAGTCATTCAACAGGTCAGCCAGCAATACTTAACGGATGATTGGTGTTCTATCGAAAAGCAAAAAGAAAAAGAAACATTGTACCAAGAAATTATTAACTTCATTGCTAAATTTAAAAAACGCCCTTT
>DAIAOV010000001.1:0-284 GCA_027437055.1 Legionella sp.
TATGAATACCCTATTTACTCTAATCTCAACCGTCATATTGACTAGTAACATTACATCCAGTACTCCTAGTTTTGCTAAGACGAGCGGCCCCGACATAAACACTCAAGTACAACATTTGAGTCGTAAAGCCCCTCAGTTAAATAAAAATGTACTTAAATTAGCATTGACCGCTTATAAGAATGCAAGTAAAAGAGATGATGTTAAAAAACCAGTTCTAACTGTAATTGATTATTCATTACCCTCTAATAAACAACGTATGTGGGTATTTGATCTTCGTAGTGAAC
>DAIAOV010000001.1:294-93547 GCA_027437055.1 Legionella sp.
ACATGGTAGAAACTCCGGTGGTAATAAACCAAGTCATTTTTCTAATAAGGAATCGAGTAAGCAGTCCAGTTTAGGAACTTATGTTACTAAAGATACCTACATAGGCCATAAAGGATACTCTTTAAACCTAAAAGGTTTGGATAAAGGATTTAATACTAATGCATACAATAGACGGGTTGTAATACATGGCGCATGGTACGTTGAGCCCAATTTTATCAGAAAATCAGGACGTGCTGGTTTATCTTGGGGCTGCCCTGCTGTAGCACAGACTCTTGCTAAGCCTATTATTAACACCATCAAAAATGGCTCTGTAATTTTTGCCTATTTTCCAGATAGATACTTTTTATCTCATTCAGGCTACTTAGTAGCATAATAGGGAGTTCAAGATTGGGGTATTCTACCCCAAGAGCCGTCTTTTAGCATAAAAATAAAAAGCCAGGGTAAACCCTGGCTTCTTCGCAGTCATCCGTATAAGAACATCCCGTTCTTATTTGTCATCCTGACAAATCAGATCCTTCTGATTACAAATCCTTTTGCTTGACTCATATCCTTACAAGCCGTGCTTAAAATCTAGCAACTCAAAATAAGAAGTGCAAGGAGATATCACGGACTGAAGCGTTGATTTTATACTAATCAAATTTCTTAACAACAAGAATAAATGTTATAAAACAATAAGTTACATTTTAGGTAAGCAAATAAAACTGGAAAAACCACCTTTATCTTACTATCAATTGAGAAATTTCTTACAAAGAATAGAGCAAAAAATTTCTATTAGATCTCGTCTCAAACATGCTGAAGTGAGGAAATACAAAAAAAAAGGTAAAGTAAGCTACACTTATTTTAAAATGAGTCATAACTTAAATATCAATGATGTGACTTAGTAAAATTGAAACGACTCATGGAGGAATAGATGAACCAATTTAATAAAATTTTGTTTGTAAGTAATGGAATAAGCGAAGATACTGAAGCGATAGAACATGCTCTAAGATTAGCTTCTGATAATAAAACAGCATTGGATATTCTGATAACTTGCCCATCTTTTAGTCATGGTCATGAGGAATATCAGAACTCCTATGAGACTTTTCTTATAGAAAAAATGCAGCGCACTATTGAGAGAGCGAAATCTACTTTAAAACAAAAAAATAATGTAACCGTTGAAATAGATATTGAGTGGGGAGGTACTCCTGATATTCGCATTATTCAACGCGTGCTTCGTTACTCCTATAATTTGGTTATTAAAGCAGCAGAAAGCAATGAAGAAACAAAAGGCTTTAAAGCATTAGATATGTCGCTATTACGAAAATGTCCTTGCGCTTTATATCTCCACCGCCCATTTAATTCAACTAAATCTATTCATATAGCCGCAGCCATAGATCCAAAAGATAATGAAAGTTGTGGACGAGATCTCGCACTTAGGCTTTTAACATTATCAAACGCACTTACTTTACACTATCATGGCGATTTAAGCATTATTTCTTGTTGGGATTTCCCTCTAGAAAATTTTTTACGACAAAGTGTATTTGTTGATATCCCTAAACAAGAATTAGACAAAACAGTGATGCAAGAAAGCAATGCACATTACGAATTGCTCCATGAATTGATTCATGAAGCAAATATAAAAAAAGAACCAACAATATTTTATCAAAAAGGCGAACCCACAGAGCTAATCCCGACTATTATTGATGAGCAAAAAATAGACATTCTCGTAATGGGAACTGTTGCACGCACAGGTGTATCAGGTTTCATTATTGGAAACACCGCTGAAAATATTCTACAAAAAATTAATTGTTCTCTTTTCGCATTGAAACCACAAGGATATGTATCACCGGTTAAAGCGTATTAATCTTGCAGGACGTAGGATGAGTGAAATATTGCTTTTTTATTTTATCCTGTGCAAAAAATTTTCCCATATTTAATATTATCTTAATCTTCTTAATGTAACATCAACGTTATTTTGCTTGCTAAGGATTTATTACGATGAAGCTGTTGGAAATATTGGGAATTCATGAAACTAGTTTTAAAGATGATGAAACGTTATTTACACAGATAAAAAAATCCTATAAAAAGCTAGCATTCACGTACCATCCAGATAGAACTAATGGCGACGAACAGTTAGAAGCGCGTTTTAAAATGATATCAGAGATCTACGCGGTATTGTCAGATTCTAAATATCGAAAATATTACATAGATCATCATGCTCAACTCGATACTTATTTTCAAGAAGATAAATACTCAGATTTTCTAACACAACACATTAAAGGTGCAATAGTAGATACCGATAAAGTGAATCTTAATGCAGCGCTAAATATTTACACAGAACAATTAACGTACTTCTCTTATAATCAGTCCGGACTAAATCATATTCTATTAGCTATTGATGCAGCCAAAAAATCTAATACCAATAATCCTTTTTATCCCCCTATTCAACACCTGTCACATGAAGCAAAAGCTCAATACCTCCTCTTCATAGAAGGAAGAAAAGAGGAAATAGATATGGCCTTTGAAAGAGCTAAAAAAGTATTTTCTAGTCAAAATATTCAGCACGATCACCTCGGTTTGAAGCGTATTAATGACTTAATGAACCAATTACAGCGTAATGATCATAATAATGTACCTAAGGATTTATTTGAAGGTATAGAGGAGAGTCGGTACCAGGACTATATTATTGCTTATTATGATGTGTTAAGTCTCCATAGAAACCACATTGATTTTTTATATCATAGGGCTCAGTCTGTAGTTTCCCGACAACCCTATGAATACACGTTGCAGAGCATAGTACAACTCGGTAATCTAATAACTCAAATAAATGAAGGTAATTATGCAGGGATCCCTCAAGAATTATTTGTAGACGTTGATGAGAGTTCAAAAGCCTCCTTAACTCGTACTTATTTAGAGTGTTTAACCCTTCATAGAGATCAAATCGCATTCGTTTTCCAACGAGCAGAAGAAGTAATTAAGCAACAGAATTTTCTATGCAATCAGAAGAGTCTTGCCATCGTCAATGGTACAATAACCCAGATAACTCAAGGTAATTCTTTAGTGCTCCCGCCACAATTATTTGCAAATGTTGACGACAACTTTAAGGCTCCTTTACAGCATGCTTATTTAAATTGCTTAATCGGCTATAAGAATCATATCGAATTTACTTATAGCAGAGCACAGGCTGTAATTGACCGCCAAAATTTTCGATATGATCAACACAGTTTGGAAATCATTAATCAACAAATAACTGAGATATCTCAGGGTAATCGTCGCCTTGTTCCTCAAGATCTATTTCTAAATGTACATGAAAACAATAGAGATGACTTAGTTTTTGTTTATGTTTCTATATTAGATCAGTATAAAACGCAGATCGAACAGCAACTTTTAGAAGAAAACCGACAGCGTTTAGAATTATTACGCAAGGAACAAGAAGAGAAACAACGCATTGAAACACAACAACGTCTGTTGCAAGAACAACGCCATAATGCTGAAGTTTTGATTAACGATTGCATAGAACAAATAAACAAATTCCCTGTGTCGATTCCTGAGACTACAAGTATTGAGAGCATTCAAAAACAACGAACAAAATTATTGCAACAACTATCCGCTATAACACAAGGACAACAAAATTTGGCAGCAGCAATAAATATTCTGCATGCCAATGGTACATCTCCTGAAATAACTCATGCCATTGATACGAAAACAGAAGAAATTAATTTAGCAACAAAAAAAGCTGAAGAGATGTTACGCCTACGTGAAGAGCAAAAGATTTTGGCGGAACAACGCCGACAGGAAGAGCTAAATCGTAAACAAGAAGAACATCAACGCTTGGAGGAACAGCGCGGTATCGCTGAAGTTGTGATTAACATCTATGTAGACCAAATAAACAAACTCCCTGTATCGATTCTTAAGACGACTAGCATTGAGACTATTCGACAACAACAAACAGAGTTATTGCAACAACTAACCGCTATAACACAGGATCAACCGGATTTGGCAGAAGCAATAAATATTCTGCATGCCAATGGTAAATCTCCTAAAATAACTCGTGCCATTAATACGAAAACAGAAGAAATTAATTTAGCGACAAAAGAATCTGAAGAGATATTACGCCTACGTGAAGAGCAGAAGATTTTGGCAGAACAACGCCGACAGGAAGAACTAAACCGTAAACAAGATGAGCATCAACGTTTGGATGCACTACGCAAAGCACAAGAAAAACAAGACTTAGAGGCATCGTATAAAGAGCAACAACGTAAACGATTTATACGATTAGAAGAGAAAAAAATTGACAATATCCTTGATAATCTAGCACAAAGAGTTGGCGGTATTGATCAGCATCATTTTGACGAAGCTCGAGAAACTGCTGAAAATTTATTAAATGCATTACAAAAAGCCAAGATTGACTATCTAAATAATCTTGATAATTTAGATACGAACATTGAGGATGCAAATGAAGACTTTAAGCAAATATGTAAAACCCTAATCGATGGAGCAAGATCAGTTCTAGAAAGAGATTTGGGTTGGGGCAGTTATCTAACTAATCTATGCAAAACGCTTGGTAATGTACTTATTTTGGTAACTACCTTTGGCCAAGTAAATAACTTCTTTAAACTCGAACGAGCTGAATCAATAAGAGCAGCTGAGGAAGCAGAACTACAGTTAAATCCGGTGGCTATCTAATAACTAATAATGAGCCAACGCATTATAACCAGAAGTATTTTCATACTAAAATAATGTATGGTTAGTAACTGTTCACGTAATGTCATCAACTGAAGCTGCGCGATCCAATCGCGCGTCAGCAAGCGGGTGTAACCCAAGTCAACATCCGCTCCCTAATGATCTCGGATTGTTCCCGCGGTTATTGAGAAGTCTTCAGTTGACGCCATTACGTTATAATTTGATAAACTCTTTGATATTTTTTATTGCTAATTGTCCTTTGGTTCTAAGAGCCTCCTGAGTATTAAAACCAATATGAGGTGTTGCAATGAGATTAGGTGCCTGAAAAAGACTATAGTCTTCAGGTAATGGCGGCTCCATATCAAACACATCCAACGCAGCCCCTGCAATCAAACGTTGCTCTAGCGCTAGTTTTAGATCTCCATTAACTACTATAGGTCCTCTGGCACAATTAATTAAGTAAGCAGACTTTTTCATTTGCGATAAAAGTTTTAAGTTGACCATTCCTTTCGTTTCACTAGTGAGAGGGACATGCAATGTAATAAAATCAGATTGAGAAAATAAGCCCTCCAGTGTCAGTGAGCCACTTCTATCATAAATGAGAGTCTTCATTTGAAATGCATTAGCAATTCTTTTGACCTCAGAGCCTATAGCACCAAAACCAACAATACCTAATGTTTTATTTTTTAATTCAATACCGGTATTGGTTACTGCTTTTTGTCGAATATTCTGGTTATTGCGAGGAATATCGCGCGCTAGAGAAATCATAAAGCCAAATACCAACTCAGCTACTGCTGTATTCGCGTAGCCAGCGGCGTTTTTCACGAGAATATGTCTCAGGTGTACAGCATCAGCATTAATATGGTCAATTCCAGAGAAGGCAACAGCGATAAATTTTAATGCTGTTGCAGCGTTAATCACTGCTGCTGATAGCGGTCTATTAGTAAGCGCAATAATATCAGCATCTTTTATATGCTCAATAAGTTGCTCATCAGACCAATTACGACTATCACACTCGGTAATTGTATACCCTGATAATTCAGATCTGATTTCTTCGCTACTAAGGCCTATTGGTTCAATGATAGCTATTTTCATTTTTAATCCCTTAATCTAATCCAAAGTAATCTTGTATATTAGCCTATTACGTTATCTTTTCTACCCCGCCATCTCTGTTGTCATTATAAGAAATTTCTTACCCAAGTTTGGAGTAATATCGCTATAGGTTATTTTTTCGGCTTTGCTATACTGAAATCAGAGTAAAGACAATGGATGTTTTAAAAGGACTTTCGTCTAGGTATCAAGGAGGATACCCGCCACAAGGATGTGGATGATTACTCAAGCAATGGACTTCGGACTCATCTGAAAAGGATGAGTCGCCCCTTCTTCTCGTTAAGCTATTCCATCAAAATCTTATTTAATCCGTTCATTTTTTAAAACACTAGGTCAAAAGAGAATTTACCTAGAAAACTCTCGTATTTTAGCAAATAACCAGAGTGTATTCACAGAGTTATCCACAGAAAATGGGGATAAGTTAGTCGCTGTCGCGAAATGATTTAGGCAATCTTAAGGAATAAAAATTTGAAAGAAATTTTTGATTCTGCATCGTCAAAAAAGTATCATGATTCGCAATAGATTTTCAATAGCCAATAACAGAAAGGATGGTAGAGCAGAGAATGATTTATCCATTAGATATCAAAAATAGATTGGTTGCGAAAAATAAAGATATGAGCATTGTCAGCAATACCAATGGGGTGTTGTTTAACTTATGTTGCATAAGGGATGAATGTTATGAAAATGATTCAATGGATTAAAAATAATGTGCTGATGGTTTTATTGTTGACCATCACAACACTATCTTATGCGGGTTCGCCCGTATGGACGCTCACACCCTTGACGGCAACCACCCTATCGGTTGCCTCGAATGACACGGCGACGGTTCAATATACTGTCACGAACCAATCAAGCAGAATACATACCTTGAGTATGCAATCGATAGCAGGGATTACGCAACTCACCACAGGGTTAGGTATTTGCGGCAATCCGTTTATCCTGAGGGGGCATGCGTCTTGTACGTTATCGTTGCAAGTGAATGGCAGTCAGTTAACTTCCCCAATTAATGATGGGCCAATCGTATGTGAACAAAGTTCAAGTTCGCAATGCTATCGTCCTGCATCAAGTGATATTCTTCATATTACGCAAGCATCAGCAATAACGGATGCAACGATAACCGTAACAGGCTCGCCGCTGACACTAACGACGAATGGCTCTACCGGAACATTAACGATTAATAATACATCATTAATTGTTGCAGCAACCAATATCACATCTGAATCAGGCAATACCTGTTACAATGACTGGTTTTTGCCTGCTGGAGGTAATAATAGTTCCACGGGACAATTGAATTGTCTTTTTATGAATAAAACCGCCATTGGTGGTTTCAACTCCGCTGCTTACTGGGGTTCTACCGAGATCAATAGTAGCTCCGCGTGGTTCGAGAGTTTCTCTGGCGGTGGTCAGGGTTCTAGCCTCAAGAACAGTCAGGACTATTTTCGATGTGTGCGGACTTTTACCCCTTAAATCCTTTAGCTCTTTTGTTTCAGGCTGCGTAGCGGCCCATGATTTTTGAGAACAGCATGGCACTTTATACTGATTTACCCCTTTATCGCGACACGTACCAACTGATTTTAAAAGTGTTTGAGTATAGTGAGGAATTTTCAAAGGAATATAAATACATTTTAGGTCAGGATATGAAGTGCGATGCGCTGCGATTAGTACGAGGCATTTATCGTGCCAATAAAATGACCAATCGAAATGAGCATCTAGCCATTTTTTAGATGAAAAAGATGCTTTGTTTAGATCAAAACTGAGCAGTGACTCCAACAAATTGGTTCCAAAACAAAAAACAATACGATGACTTGAGCGTACAATGAGTTTAGATGTAGATGGATTTTCAAATGAGATTGAGGGTGGCGAGGTAACGATTAAAATCAACTCAGACCATCGATTGCTGAAATTAGCACGTAATCTTCCTTGGGATGAGATGCTGGATATTATTTTGCCAGATTTAAAATGCACCGAAAGAAAATGCTGGTGGATGGGACGCCCCATGCAGGTGCGTATTCATTTGGGTGTTTATATTTTACAGCAAATGTTCGACTTAACCGACCGTGTGGTTGAACAGCAAGTACGTGATAACGCTGCTTTTGGTTTATTTTGTGGATATGGGTTGTTAAAAAAATGGCATGCACCAGACCATACTAAAATTGAAGCATTTCGGTCTCGATTGACAGCGGAAACGCAGCGCAAGCTAGCGAATATGATGAGTCAGCAAGCGGTGAAGCTAGGCTATGCAAATCCAACGACGCTTGATATTGACTCGACTGTACAAGAGGCTAATATCGCTTATCCCGCTATTCCTAACTTATTGGTTAAAATTGCTATTCTTGCATCACGGGTTGGAAAAAAGCTTAAGCAATTGTGTCGTCATGGTGCAAAGCAATATCACGTTGGATTAACTAACCTAAAACAGATCGCGCTTTATTATTTTAATCTCAAGCGAAAGGATGTTGGGAAAGGAATTTTGTCGGTTGTGCTTCAGCGCTTGTGGCAAGAGACGTACACTGATGTGTTACCTATTTTGAATGATTTGTATTTGTTTGGTGATAAATTAGCGTTGGGCAAACAGTGGTCGCTTCGACGCGCGGTTGAGACTTTGAGTTGGCGCGGGGCCATGCTGCTTCAGAATCTACATGCTATATTTTTGAAGGCATTACCCGCGGTAGTCAATACCCATGAGCAATTGTTTGGTAAAGGTTTTTTAGCATCTATCAGGAAGTCCTTCGCTACGCTCTGGACGACGGTTGTTTTTTGTACAAATCATTACGCGACAGCGACAAGTTATAGTCTATGGAGCAGCGGATATAAAGTTATAAAGTCACATAGGATATGATGTTTTGAAAAAATTAATTAAAAAATGGAGTGCTAGCTGTACTAGGGCAGAAAAGGATATCCACAGAGAGAATACTGATACGTAAAATCACGCAATTTATCATCATAACAAAGAAAATAATAAAAAAACAGTCTTGACGAAGTGGTTTTTTATTTTTTACTCACATCTATGAAAACTATGATTAAATTATATTTATCTACTTGCTATAATACTTTAGGCAGATGGTGTAAAATCCACAAAAATTATTTTCTAGTAGGCCTTAATAAAATTAAGACAAATTGCCTCTTGATTATGCCATTAGATATGGTAGTTTATTCACGAGAGAATGTTTCAGAGTATAACTATGAACCAACAAGTCAATGCGGTTAAGAAAGATAAGCTTCAAATTATAGACTGGCTTATTGAACATTTCCCTGGTGCTTTTTTTAAGAAAAGCAATCAAGTAAAGCCTCTTAAAATTGGGATATTTGATGATATTATCGATTTTTATGAACGCTTAGATACCCCTCCATTCAGTAAAAAGTCTCTTAGAGAAGCATTGAGCTACTATAGTGCATCGCCAGCTTATCTTAGCTGTCAAAAACCAAATGCTGCTCGAGTAGACATTTATGGAAATGAGGTCGATGTAGTTACCCCAGAACAAGCAAAATATGCACATCAACGTTTCCAAGAACGATATGCAAAGAAAAAAAATCCAGTATGATTTGCTGCCCCTAGCCGTCAGGCTAAAGAGTAATTGTTGAGTCGTTTCGACCCAATCTTCGTACTGTCAGCTGTGGGCGATTAATAACGCCAACTTAAGCTTTTGTAACGTAGGTCGGGCTCTTTGGCCCGCAAAATGTTCTCTTTATGGGCAAGATACCCCCTTAAAATGTACCAATTGATGTTGGGCCAAAGGGCCCGACCTACATCTTAAGTTGGTGCCATTGCGTGAACGCTTACAGATTTTGGAAAATCTAGTCATCGTAATGCTAACAAATAATTAATTGACACATCAGAACTTAACGAAGTAGTTCTGAAAATAGGATTATAATCCATTCCTTTCATATCAAGCAGATGCAAGTTAAATGAACGAGCCATAGCAACCAGCTCACTAGGTTGAATAAATTTCTGATAATCGTGTGTCTGTTTCGGTAAAAGATTTAAAATATATTCAGCAGCAACAATAACACTTGCATAAGCCTTCATTGTCCTATTAATAGTTGACAAAAATAATATGCCTTTGGATTTTAGTAAGCGTTTGCAATGCTTTAAAACCAATTCTGGATTTTGTACATGTTCAAGCATTTCCATACAGGTAATAACGTTAAACTTTTGGCTTTCAAATTCTTCTATTGGAGAACAGTGATAATCAATAGAAAGCTGGTTGTCTCTTGCATGTTGCTGTGCTACTTGAATCGCATCTTGCTCAGCATCCAAACCAGTAACTATTGCTCCTGCCTTGGCCATAGCTTCACATAAAATACCACCACCGCAACCGACATCTAATACCCTTACATCCTGTAAATTAACGTGATTGGTAATAAATTCTAGACGAGCATTATTTATATCATGCAGTGTTTTTAAAGGGCCTTCCTTATCCCACCATTCTTTTGCATGCTGAGCAAACTTAGATACTTCCTGAACATCAACAGTTGATTCAATATTTTTCATATGCAAGTAGATCCATGGGTTTAAAAAATGCAATAACGTGCTTATTGGTAATAAAGCTTACATTATACGGGTGTTCAGCGACTAGACCAACGGTTAATTTATTCTGCGAAACATGCTTTGCAATGTTACCTAACAATATTAACTGTATTGAAGATTTAATCTGAGCTAATTGTGCAAAGAGGCTATTGATAAAAGGTTTCCAATGTCGTGCATGATATGAAACTTTTCCTTTACTATAAACCAATGAGGCATTAAGTAATAAAACACCTCGTCGCATCATGTTTATAAAGAGTTGCTCGGCACTATGAATTAGTGTTGATTTATCAATCTGAGCAATAGCTTGTTGCGTAACCTTTGTCTGCAAATCGCCTCGAGCAACTAACAACATTTTAATCAGATTCCGTAAAGAGGTTGCTTTGTTTACAGCGGTACTTAAACCATGTGGACTCCATAGCTCTCCTACCGCGTTATCCCAAAAAGCGTAGCCATTAGCGGATAGGTTCCGGGGATAAGGAGATTCACCGACAAGGATATAGTGTGTTTGAGAAAGAGGTAAACTAAACGCTGCAAATAGATAACGCAATCCAGGCAGCCAATGACAGTCCTCTGACAATTCTTGGAGATAATTAGGCTCCATCGATTGCAAAGCGGTCTTAACTAGGGTAGTCCATTCAGGATGACAAGCATTAATACTCTCTTCAAGTGTCACGACTTCGACCTTAATTATTGCTCCAAAATATTACCTTATACTCTTTTGTAAGAATAAACTCAAAAATACCTTGTTTTATTATTTAGGCTCACTTGGGGCAGGAGTCAGGTATAAAGCAAGGGATTTCCCGAATAAGTGTATTAAACAAAATCACACAGATGTATAATCAAGCTTTTGTGAAAATGGAATCAACATGAATCGTTTTAAAGCAGTTTTATTTGGAGCCACAAGAGTAGGTAAAACAGCAATTAATCAAAAACTATGTGGTTTAGCAGTAAGTCAGCGCTATAATACAACATTAGGTGCGGATTTTAATACACTGAAGATTTCTAGTCACAACGGTATGGATGACATAACAATTGCTTTATGGGATACCCCTAGCGATCCTCGTTTTAAAGCATCATACTCAGCACTGACATTATCTAATGTCGATTTGGGAATTTACTGCATTGATCTATCTGAGGAAATAACTGAAGAAATTATTGCTGGAATCAAATCGGATATTAATGAATTACAATCAAGAAACCCTAATGCTCAATTAATCTTAATAGGCACTAAAAGTGATTGTGCTCGTGAACAAGCCTTAGAAACAGCACGTCAAAAATTGGCAGCTATATCTTTTAATAAAATTATATCGACCTCTAGTTATGCTGACAATGGTGTAGAAGAGCTTTATGACTACCTTGCCAAGAGTGCTCATGATAAATACATTCAAGAAAAAATTAGACTTTATAAAGCTAATGAACAAGGAAATGGGATTCTTTTTGCGAGAAACCTTTGCAATACACAATCTGAATTATATCGTGCTCTAGATAATTTATATAACCAAGCAAAGGATTTAAATAGCCAAACGTCTACAACACTGGGAAATATAACATGTGACCTCATGTTTAATTTACTGAATACTCAAGTAACCGATAAAATGGGAGCTATTAATTCATTTGTTCAACAGAGTAATGAATTACTGCAAAACAAATATAGTGGGATTGTAAACAGTATACTTACAGTAGCAATTACTGCTGTAGTGACCGTTGTTGCAGCAATTATAGGTTTTGGTATTGGCGTTGCCTTAGGAGCTTGGTCTGGTCCCGGTGCATTTTTTACTGGATTATTAGCTGGTAGCGCCAGTGCACTAGCAGTTGCTGGTGGTAGTTCACTTGTTGGTGTGGGGACCTTAGCTTATACGGCATATCGCTTTTTCAGGCCATCTCCTGTTGTCGAGGCAACAAATGAAGTTGCTGAAAAAGCGATGGCTAGTAATCTCCGTAGTATCTAACTAAGATCTCGCTGCGGCCAAGAGATAAGGTTGACACGTATCACGTAGATTGGGCAACAAATTGCCCAATCTACGATAATCAAATAGCGCTACTAATCCATGAATTATCTTTAAAAATTGCCTGCAAAGTAAGAAAAAATCAGCCATAATAACTACTAGCTGGATGGATTAATTTACAGGGAATAATCACCATGGACTATATTCAACGCATTGATGAACAAGGAAAACCTTACTTTGAAGTTAAAACAACTGATTTTGCACTCCTAGCAAATCCTATTTTAAATAAAGGTTCAGGCTTTACGGAACAAGAGCGATTGGACTTTCATCTTCATGGATTACTACCTCCTTATGAGAGCGGCATTGACGAGCAACTTCACCGCTCATATGAGGCATTTAAAAGTAAAGCCTCTGATCTAGAAAAATACATTTACATGCGCGATTTGCAAGATTCTAATGAAACCTTATATTACAAGCTGCTAAAAGAACATATAGTCGAAATAATGCCTATAGTTTATACCCCGGTTGTTGGGGCTGCTTGTCAAAATTTCAGCCATATATACAGACGTCCCCGTGGTGTTTTCATTGCCTATCCCAATCGCGATAAAATAGATACTATTCTATCAAACCCACGATTTGAGCAAGTTCAGGCTATTGTCGTTTCTGATGGAGAACGTATTCTTGGTTTAGGGGACCAAGGAGCTGGCGGCATGGGTATTCCTATTGGAAAACTAGCTTTATATTGTGCTTGCGCTGGAATCCATCCAGCAACAACCTTACCCATACTACTTGATACCGGAACTAATAATGCTGAACTTCTTAAAGATCCTCTTTACATGGGATGGAAACATGAACGCATTCGTGATGCTCAATATGACGAATTTGTTGATGATTTTGTTCAAGCTCTTAAAAAAAGATTCCCTAACATACTCTTACAATGGGAAGATTTTGCACTACAAAATGCTACCCGGCTCTTAGATAAATATAGAGGGCAATTGTGTACCTTTAATGATGATGTCCAAGGAACTGCAGCAATTGCAACTGGTACACTATTATCAGCAGTACAAGTTACTGGTATTGGATTGCGCGATCAAAAAATTGTCATCGTTGGAGCTGGTACTGCAGGTTGCGGTATTGCCGAACTTATTGTTCATGCCATGATGGAAGATGGAGCCTCTGAAAAGCAAGCCCGTTCGCAAATTTATATGATCGATCGCAACGGCTTACTGATTGAGGGAATGACAGGTTTACTTCCCTTCCAGGAAAAATTATTAAAAGATAAATCCTCAGTGGCAAGCTGGAAATGTGACAATGGCAATATGATCAGCTTAAAAGATGTTATCAAGAACTTACACCCCAATGCATTACTTGGTGTATCAGCTCAACCAGGTCTTTTTACTGAGGAGCTTATTAGAGAAATGGCATCTCATGTGGACAAACCAATCATTATGCCTTTATCTAACCCCATTTCTCGTAGTGAAGCCGTTCCTGAGAGCATAATGAAGTGGACTAATGACAAAGCCGTAATAGGAACAGGGAGTCCTTTTGGAAATATCATGAAAAATGGGAAACCATTCCGAGTAGATCAAACAAACAATGTATACATATTCCCTGGCATGGGATTAGGTTTGATTGCCACCAAGGCAAAAATGGTCACTGATAAAATGTTTATGGCTGCCGCGCAAGCCCTGGCCAGTTGTTCACCTGCTAAAAAAGATCCTCAAGCCAACTTACTTCCCCCATTGGAAACAGTAAGAGATGTCTCCTATAAAGTAGCTCTTGCTGTAGCTAAAGAAGCGGTTAAAAGTAATCTGGCTGATCCGATGTCTGATGAGCAATTAGAACGCTGTATTCGAAGCCATATATGGGAACCAGATTATGTCACTTATCACAGAGCACCTGTTTGAAAAATAACTTTTGGCCACTTGGTTCCAAGTTAAAATGTAACCATTCAGGCAATGGCGTCAACTTAAGCCACGCGATCAGAGGTTATTGAGACGTTACGTTATAAAAGATTAAGTTGACGCCATTACGTGAACGATTACGTTAAAATCCCCGGAAAAAATAGTGTAGGTCGGGCAACAAATTGCCCGACGTTGGACTCTGCGCTGCCTCGAAACGACGGTCGTTAAGACAAATTACAAAAGAACTAGTTTATCTAAATTTTTAATACAAAATAAGACTTGAAATACACATTAATTTAGGACAATATTTGAACCGTTGAGTCTAGTATTATTTCATTTGCAGAATCTACCATGGAACAGATAAATGCAGTGAAATTTTTCAAATGCTTTTCTTCAATCCAATTTTTATATCTTATTTAATAGGAAATATTATTTACAAGGAGCAGTACTATGCTAGGCATATTAAAACATGATCCCCATAAACACGATTTTAATGACACATACGAAGCGCTTAAGCGGATTAATACAAAGTTAAAACACTGTAAAACGCTGGAAGCATACAACTCAATAGTCGAAGAGTACAAAAAGATCGATACTGCAACAGACTCTATTGTTCAATACACCACAGAACATAAAAGTGCACAGGCAAAACTGACTACTGTGCAAGAAAAAATAGCAATATCCATGACCACACAAAAGCAAAAACTTGGAATAACAACAGACGAAATTCAAACATCCCCTCTCGACGCGGTAACTGGACATGCAACACCAGTAGAGGAAACTGATTCACAAAAAGAAGAAGAAGAAGAAACATCAAAAAATAAAAAACGTCATAGTCATAAAACTAGGAGCGAACGTGATTCTAGTTCAGAACAAGAAACCACTCGTAAACACCATCATGAATCCAAGTCACAAGACTCCGAATCTTCTAAAAAAACAACGAAAGCATACCATCACCATCATTATAAAGTAGATACTGTTGAGCCTGAGATCGTTTCTGTAGAAACTCAGGTAGAACAAGCGGCTACTTCTCCAGAGCACAAAGAGGCACCTATTGTTGTAGATACTCCAGTAGAACAAGTTGCCACCTCTTCAGAGCACAAAGAGACACCTATTGTTGTAGATACTCCAGTAGAACAAGCGGCCATTGCTCCAGAAGACAAAGAGACATCAAAAGCAATAGAAGTATCTGTTGAACAGGCTACTTCCCCTGAGGAAGAAAATGATCCTGAAATGGAATTTTTAATACGTGGTCCCTCTTTCGAAGAAGAATCACAGAATCAAGAAACCATACAAGCCACTATTGAAAGGAGTAAACGGGAACGGCAGCTAAGTGTATATACTGAATGGCTTAAGAAATTAGAAGAAAAACGTGATGAGTTGCATGCGCGATATCCACAAGATACAGAAGACGATGCAAGTAAAGCTTATGGGGCTGCATGTCAATTAGTTAATATTCTCAATGGGTATATTGAACAATATAAAGATCAGGATATTACTTTGAAGCAATTTAAAGAAAATTCATCACGCGTTATCCAAGATAAACGTCAAGGTGTGCTCAGCGAGCATCGAGGATTTAAAGAAATATTAATGAATCTTTTACTGGCAATTGGAACACTTGGGGTTGGTTATGCCATCGCCGCGATCTTCAAACAAAGTCTCACTCCAATAAAATGCAATACGGCTACAGTAAATCTACTGAATGACGTAGAACATAAATTGGATGAAGTAGATAATAGTACTAGCATAAGTATCTAATCTGTCTCTTGCTCACATCTCTGCATACGCCCCTCGGCTTGTCCGAGGGGTCCATTGTTTTAGCATAGATCTCCTAGAGCCCGCGAATAAGCTGCCTCATTTTTATGAATGGGTTTATTCCAAGAACACAATAATTTATAGTTAAAAAGACTACTCTATTCTTTTTGGTATTTTTTTGTTACAATATGTTCAACATATAAACCAAGATGGTGCCCATGAGCAATAAGGAAACTTCAAAATCAACTATAACAAGTGACATGGTGCATAATCGTAATTGTCATGCCTATCTTTTTCAATTAAAACCATTTGTTAATCAACATATTCTCAATTTAAATCAATCTTTTTTAGATCAAGTGGCAGATTTAAATGAAGAATATAATGAACATTTTCCTTATGGCAATTTATACTCCAATGCTATTAGCGCTTTAGAAGAGCAACTGGATTTACTGTACGAATGTGCCAATCCAGAACAAACTAAAGCTTTAGATAACTTAATTTTTGCGATCTATCACAATGATAATCGTATATTAGAACATGCAGCATGGATCAACCAAATTGGATTAAAAACGCGGCCAATAGATGTTGATACCAGCGAAAGAATTGAACAGGAGTTGGAAGATAATGCTCAACTAATCAATAAAATCTCTCCCAATACTACAGGCAGCATATTCAACAGATTGAGCACCATTCTTTCTGCAAATTTCAAGCCACAGCTAGCAACCAACCTCCCCTCACTTAAAAATTACTCATACAGAGAAAATATAAATCCAACTGAATATAGATTCGCAACTCAAGCTCAGCGGCATAATGGTGAAGTACGTGTCAGTCCATTATTTAAACGTTGGCTGTTAATTAATGCACGTAAATGCCCCCTTACTCAGCCTATATGTTATATTTATTTTAATAACTTAGGTCTTGATAGAGGTCCTTTTGATATTGCAGGCTCAAAAGAAAAAGATTTATCTTTAGCCTTACAAGAACTGGAACACGATTTATCATTAAAAATAGCGGTTATTACTTTGCCTGCAAATCATGGGCTTATGGATGACTCTGATTATAATAACACAGAAGTTCATCTTTCCTACGAAACGGTATTTACAGAACTGCTAAACGTAGCACAGGGCAAAAAACATCAAAGCGGCATTTCTGACTTTTGGATTAGCAAAGAAATCAGAAAACAACTATTTGGTAATGAGGAAAAACAACTCAAGATACTTTCAGAATTATTAACTATTAGCTTTAACGTACATGGAATAAATCCTTCTGATACTTTATCGACAGCACAAAGACAGGCTATTTGGTTGCATTTTACCAAGTTTGAATTAACTAATTACATAATAACCACTCTAGCACCCCATGGTTATAATTTTTCTTGCAAAGATGCTATAGATAGAGGAGCGCTTTCTTCTGCTTATTATAATTTAATGAACTCTTTTAAATCGCAACGGCCAATGCAAAGAGAGGAATTCGAAAGAGCATTAGATACTGCTGCAGCAAATGTCAAAGGTCGAGGGATGAACTTTCATCGGAATATTATTTGGAATGTATTAGACAGCTACGTAAACGCAAATCACGAAGACCTGATGAGGGATAAGCAAAAGTCATGGTTAATTTTTTGGCGTGACATGAATTGTCCACACCCGCGAGTTCATCAATTACTTGGCACTAGAGTTAATCAACTACAAAAGCAGCTTGATTCATTGTCCTCTTCAAATCAAGCGCTGCAAAAAATAGGGTACAAGCTCATTAATGCAGTAAAAGAACAATATGAGGCTCAAATTAATGGCCAAAGACTATTACTTGAATTAATCTCGCGTACCTCACAACTACTCACTTCCAATTCCCCCTCACAATCATCAGTTCAAGCCTATGAGAATCTGGCTGAAGAATTACAAATTAATAATCCTACATTGCAAATTATCGGTGGGTTAGCTAAAGCGTTTTTAGGGATTCTCTTATTTCTGCCTTCTTTTGGCTATTCAAAATCACTTATTACCAACGGCATTTCTGCGTATAAAACTGGTTTTTTTGCTACCCAAAGAGCAAAATTGGGTGAAGATATTGTGGAATTTTCCTCAACCTATATTTGTTCTTCCGTTGCTTGACTGATTAAATTACTCTAACATCATTGAACCTATTTCATTACTAAGGAGTGGTTATGCCCTTGGCGGACTATAACGTACAGGAGTTTGTAACAGAACAAGTTAATGTTTACTTACAAGACAATAAATTTACTTTTTCTGAGCTAAAAACATTAATCCTTAGTAAATCTCTTATCTCCGAACTTCATTCTCAAATGGTTGTTATTCTGACTCAAGCGAAACAACAGGATCAAGCAGAGGTAAAAAAAAAACTTGAGACACAAGCTAATAAAAAGCAACTTGAAGAAGATAAAAGACAAATAAAAGAAGAGCATGCTGCAGCATTAAAAGACGAAGAATCAAAAGAACATTTAAATGCTGAATTAAAAGATAATTCATCACAATTGAACGCCAATGAAAACGAACTATTTCAACTTAAAATTCAACTAGCCAGGCTTATTGAAACTGAATCACGACAAGGTCAAGTTCATCAATATGAACAGGCGCATCAGCATGGTCATGAACATCAACGTGAGCACAGCCACCATTTAAAACCATCACTGACGACTCAAGATGAATCTAAAGCGGCTATTGCTCAGGTCAACAGAGATATTGAACAATGCAATTTTAAAATTCGAGCATTGTTAATCCAAAAAATTGATATACAAAAATCAATAGGTGACATTGAAACTCGCGCTAAAAAAAGGCTAGTGCTTCAACTAGAAAGAAACTCCCGGGAGCAAGCAAGAATTGGATATGAGACGACAAAGGGAGGACTACGTGATGCTCTATCCACTGAAAACTGGACGCAGTTATCAACTAACATTCAAAAACAGCATCGAGCGCTAGAAATAAAATGCGCTGAACTCATCAAAGCAATCGAGGAAATCAATTATATGCTTTTTTTGACGCAATTACCCCGTCATCTGGAGCATTTTTCACTTCAACTTACAGAAATAGATGCACTTAAAACTATTTTAAAATTAATAAAGCAAAACATACAACATGAGCAGGAAGCGAAAGACACTAGTGATAGTTTAAATAAACAAAAAGCGTTAATAGCTGAACACTATGGAAAATTAAGAGGATTTAAAGCAAAAATTACTGCATTACATCAAGACAATCCAAGTTTGACCGCTAACAACGAACGCCTGATACAACGCAATAGCGAGCTCGTTACCTCTTTGGAGCAGAATACTAATTCACGCCAAAGTTATGCAACACCAACTTTATTATTATTTGCTTTAACTTTTTTACTGACCATCCCCCTTATCCTGCTTCTTAGTGGTGTTATTCCATTTTTTGCAGCCCCCGTTTTAGTATTTACTTTATTTATTACTCCTCCAGCAGCTTTATTTATAGGTACTCTAATTACCGGCATATCCTCAGCGGTTTACGCTTGCAAAGCATGTACTGATCAGAATGAAATGGATACTAATCAACAAATTATAGAGAACAATAAGAGCCAAATGAACAGGAATACTCAGGAACTGCGAACGTTACAAACAACCACCATTCCAGAACTTGAAATGCACATCAAAAGTGAGGAGCTTATTCGAGATCGTCTCGTAGAGCCATTAGCAAGAGCAGAACTTCTGTCTCAACAAACATTAGTGCAAGCTCAAAAAATAGAACCTATTTCTATTACTTATGGTTCATTCTTAACTCATGACAAAAAGACTGCTCCTAGTAGTCCATTAGATTCTTCCATCTTAGAAGAAGAACTTCCTAAACTTTCTGTAGTATTTTGAATAACTCTACTGGCGTAATGTTCTTTGAGCTACAGAGCCCCCTTATTTTAGGCTCTATTTGACGACGCCACCTCATTTAAGCTATTGTTAAAATTTAGTTTTAAGGCTAAAAGTCATGATGAAGTCGTATCAAGAACTAATCACTACAGTAAAAAACAATCAAGATACTATGGTGGATCAGCTCCATCAATTTTGTAACATCAACTCGGGAACTACTAATTTAGCCGGATTGGCTTTAATGGCTAAGGCTCTGCATTCCGCTTATGAGCCAATAGCTGATACTATAGAAAATAAACAGTTAACGCCCCTCTCCTTGATGAATATCATGGGAAATCATACCGTCCAAAATTTTGGTGATGCGCTATTCATCAGTAAACGACCTCACTTAAAACGTAGGATTTTATTAAGTGGGCATATGGATACTGTTTATTCTGCAAATAATCCATTCCAAAAGCTAACCTATGTCAATGACAATCATCTCAATGGTCCTGGTGTCGCGGACATGAAAGGTGGATTAATTGTCATGTTGCACGCTTTGTCTGCTTTTGAGCAAAGCGACTGTAGTGTCGATATGGGCTGGGACGTAGTAATCAATTCAGAGGAAGAAATTGGTTCGCCGGCCTCTAGTATATTATTTAATGAGTTAGCCCCTAATTATCAAGTTGGATTAGTTTACGAGCCGGCAATGACAGCTACCGGTACTTTAGCCAAAAATCGTAGAGGTAGTGGTAAATTAACCCTTGTTGCAACTGGAAAGGCGGCACATGTAGGAAGAGCGTTTGATGAAGGAAGAAATGCCATCTGTTATTTAGCAGAAGCAGTTTCAGACATTCATGCGTTAAATGGACAATGTGAGGGAGTCACTATCAATGTAGGTAAAATCGCAGGTGGTGAAGCATTGAATGTAGTTCCTGATAAAGCAGTCGCGCAACTCGACGTAAGAATCAGCTTACCGGAACATGAATTTTGGGTTAGAGAACAACTCGATAAAATTATTAATACATTAAAAAGAGCAGATTATACTTTAAGTATACACGGTGGTTTTGGAAGACCAGTAAAACGGGTTTGTGCTGGTACCGAACGTCTTTTTAACCGTATTCATCATTTGGGTAAAGAGTTAGGCTTAAATATAGATTGGAAAGATAGCGGCGGCTGTTGTGATGGAAACAATCTTGCTCAACATGGTCTAGCAGTGCTTGACACCTTAGGGGTTAGAGGCGGAAATATACATAGTCCTGAAGAATATATATTGCTTGATAGTTTATCCGAACGTGCTGCTCTGAGCGCCTTATTATTAGTTGATTTGGCTCAGGGTAGTTTGGAGGATCTCAAAAAATGATACTTTTTCGCAGTGCCAAAGAATCTGATTTAGATGCAATACATCATCTCGCGGAACAAAGCGGAATCGGGATGACTACTTTACCTAAAAATAAAGAGCTACTGAAACAGCGTCTTCTTTGGGCATGCGATTCATTTAAAAAAGTGGTCACTAAACCTCTTAGTGAGTATTATTTTTTTGTCTTAGAAGATCAAAGCAGTAAAAAAATAGTTGGCACCTCTGCTATAGAAGCAAAAACAGGCCATGAATCGCCATTTTATTCCTATAAAGTTTCCAAACGCACTCGAATATGCCACTCTTTGAATATACGTAGTGAATATGAAGTACTCAGCCTAGTCAATGACAACCAGGGCTGTTCTGAAATTTGTACTCTTTTTCTTGAACCTAAATATAGGAAAAATGATAATGGTTTGTTACTTTCAAAAGCGCGCTTTTTATTTATGGCACAACATCCTACGCGTTTTGCTTCTATAGTCATTGCTGAAATGCGTGGTATTTCTGATGAGTATGGACAATCCCCTTTCTGGGATAATGTTGGATTTCATTTCTTTCATATGCCATTTTCTGAAGCCGATCGCCTTACTTTAGCGACCAATAAGCAATTTATTGCGGACTTAATGCCGCGAAATCCTATCTACGTGAAACTGCTTTCTCCTGAGGCACAAGCAGTCATCGGCAAACCTCATCACTCTACAGTACCAGCCCTGACCATTTTACAGCGAGAAGGATTTCGTTATAACAATTACATTGATATTTTTGATGCTGGCCCTACTATTGAAGCTCCTCTCTCAGAAATAAAAACACTCAATCTAAGCCACCTAATGATTATCAAAAGTCTCAGTGATGAGGTAAGCAGCCATAAGTATTTGCTCGCTAATACTGAATTGGATTTCCGAGCCACTATTGAGTACGCCTTATTTAACCTAAAAGAAAATAGCTGCATTATCAGTAAAGCGACCGCGGCTCTTTTAAACGTAACAATTGGTGACAGCATTCGTATTGCACCAGTACAAATAAGCGACGCGCCTTCATTCCAATAAGGAAAAAAAGATGTCTAAATTTCAAATGATGCAAAGCAAAGGTCAATATATTAATGGTTTATGGATAAAGGGAACTGGCAACACCCTAGAGTCAATTAATCCATCCTATGGCACCCTTCTTTGGCAAGGAAATGTTGCTACCGACAATGAAATTGCCATGGCCTGCGTATCAGCACACCAAGCACTAGGCTCCTGGTCAACTTTAGATTTCGAACAACGCGCTCAATATACAAAAGCTTTTGCTCTACAAATAGAAAAAAATCGCGATCACTTGGCCCAATTAATTTCTCTTGAAACTGGGAAACCTTTATGGGAGTCGCAAACCGAAGTAACAGCCGTTATAGGCAAAATTAATTTATCGATAAAAGCTTATAAAGAGAGAACTTGGCCTAAAGAATCCTCAACTCCAGAGGCTAATGCCTGTCTGCGTTTTAAACCTCAAGGGGTTGTAGTAGTTCTAGGGGCATTTAACTTCCCTGCTCATCTCAGTAATGGACATATAGTCCCCGCCCTACTTGCTGGGAATACTATTTTGTATAAACCTAGTGAACAAACACCGGCTGTTGCTGAGTTTATTATGCAGTGTTGGCATGACAGTGACATCCCCAAAGGAGTCATCAACTGTTTACAAGGAGATGCCTCTTGCGGAGCAACACTATTATCTCAAGATATTCAAGGTGTTTATTTTACGGGAAGTTATCCGACAGGATTACGAATCCATCAACAATTTAGCCAAAGGCCTGAAGTCATTCTCGCTCTAGAAATGGGCGGCAATAATCCTCTGGTGATTGATGAGATCAGTGACATTAACGCCGCGGTATACCATACTATTCTTTCAACCATGATTACCTCCGGTCAACGTTGTACTTGTGCCAGACGCGTCATTATTCCCAATACCCATCAAGGTGACGAATTTCTACGGCGTTTTATAAAAGCATGTACTCAACTAAAAGTAAGTCCTTTTGATATTGAACCACAGCCTTTTATGGGGTCTGTGATCAGTCATGTTCAAGCATTAAAACACTTGTATGCCCAAAAAAAACTAATATCCATTGGTGGAGAGTCGCTCCTGTCAATGAACCTGCTTGTTGAATATACTGGATTGTTGTCTCCAGGAATTATTGATATGACTTCAGTTAAAAGTCCTCCTGATGAGGAAGTTTTTGCCCCATTTGTTCAAGTTTATCGATATACTCACTTTGATGATGCTATTCAACTGGCAAATCAAACACGTTATGGATTGTCTGCAGGCTTATTGAGTGACAAAGAACATCGCTATCAGCAATTTTATCGCTCTATACGTGCAGGATTAATTAATTGGAATAGACCCACTACTGGTGCTGCAAGTAGTCTTCCCTTCGGAGGAGTTGGTCTCAGTGGAAATCATAGGCCAAGTGCTTTTTTTGCAGCGGATTATTGCGCATACCCTGTGGCCAGCATGGAACAACCACTTTTAGCCACTCCGAGCCAAATACTGCCTGGAATAGTATTAGAATAATCATAGAAGAGCTTATTGCTTTTGAGGACAATATAATGAATGTTTTTGAACTAAATATGGATGGTTTAGTGGGCTTAACCCATCATTATGCAGGTCTTTCTTCTGGTAACATTGCATCCACGTCGAATGCACTAAGCGTGTCAAATCCTCAAGCAGCAGCGCGACAATGTCTAGAAAAAATGCGACTATTACATTCTATGGGGCTCAAACAAGGTATACTCCCTCCGCATCAACGGCCCAATCTGCATTTACTCCACAAACTTGGCTTTAAAGGCACACCAACAGAACAGATCAATAAGGCCAATAAAGCGGCCCCTGAATTACTTAGTGCTTGTTATTCTGCCTCTAGTATGTGGACCGCCAATGCGGCGACTGTTTCTGCTAGCGCTGATACCATGGACCATAAAGTTCATTTTACAGCAGCCAATTTAGTGAGTAATCTCCATCGTCATCAAGAGTCAGACTTTTCTAGTAAATTACTACGTACTCTATTTTCTAACTCTGATTATTTTACCCATCACTCCGTTTTACCCCAATCAATGACTACCAGTGATGAAGGAGCTGCCAATCACAACCGTTTATGTCGAAGTCATGCTCATCGAGGAATCAATTTATTTGTTTATGGAAAAAAGGCATTGAGAACAGCCAATCCTTATCCTGAACCTAAAATTTTCCCGGCAAGACAAGCTAAAGAGGCCTCCGAAGCAATAGCACGAAATCATCTACTGGATCCTAATCACGTCATTTTTGCCTGCCAAAATGCCAATGCAATTGATCAAGGGGTATTTCATAACGATGTTATTTCAGTCGCGAATGAGTCCGTATTCTTAGTACATGCTGAAGCTTTTCATAATCAAAAAGAAATTTTAAAGACTCTAAGAGAACAAGCTGAGTTCCCTTTAGTTATAATCGAGTTGTCTAATGAGCAGCTGAGCATTAAAGATGCGGTTGCTAGTTACCTATTCAACTCTCAACTGATTACTCTTCCTAGCCAAAAAGGCATGATATTAATCGCTCCGTCTGAATGTCAAAACAATCTTAACGCTAAAACCTGTATAGAGCTACTTTTAGCAGACTCAACCAATCCTATTAATGAAGTGTATTATCTTGATCTGAAACAAAGCATGCGTAACGGCGGTGGTCCGGCGTGCTTAAGATTACGCATCCCTCTAAATGAAAGAGAACTTTCAGCCATGCATCAGGGAGTTTTAGTTAATGAGCAGTTATTGGATAGCTTAGATCAATGGATATTAAAACACTATCGTACCGAATTGCATGCCAAAGATTTGGCTGATCCATTATTAATGGCTGAGAGTTTACATGCTCTTGATGAGCTAACCCAGATACTCAAACTAGGTTCTATTTATCCATTTCAAAGGGAGTTGACAGAATAAATGAGATGGAGGACCAAATTTGGCAGATGCATTTACGCCTCCCCATCTGGCTATAAAGTCTATCAAAATTTTTTTTATAGATGGCTAACTTTAGGAAGCACGGCTCTGCAAACAGTGCTCTGGAGGCCAAATCCTATAAAGCCCGTCTTATACTACATACCTGCTCTTACTTTAATGGCATGCAAATTTCCTGGCTCTTGCTGCGTATTGGGCTTAGGTGGAGCCAGCGTACCCCGATTACTTAAATCAGAAAATCCTGAGCAAGATATTATTATTGTTGATAATAGTGAAGAGGTAATTGATATTGCAAAACGTTTTTTTATGGTAGACAGCATTCCTGGTTTAACTCTAGTACATCAAAACGCAAACGACTACGTGCGCGAATGTACTACGCAATACAGGCATTTAATTATTGATTTATATGATGCCAATAATTTTCCTGCCGAATGCAACAATGAAGAATTTTTCATTCATGTCAAAAATAGATTAACTAAAGATGGTTTTTTAGAAATTAATTTAGCAAACTATAAAGAACAATGGCCCATTTATCAGATTATTAAGAAATATTTTAAAAATACTTTAGTGATTCCAATAAAAAAAAGCGCGAATATGGTCATTATTGCTACTGCACATGGAAGTCATGACTATTTTATCAATCAAATACGTTCAAGTCATAGATTCAAGAAAATTGTTTGGATGGATTCTTGGGGATTTGTTGCGAAGTATTAACGGATGTTTGGCAATTTATTGCCAAACATCCGTCCTTGTTGTAATCCATCAATAAGTTCGGGAAAAGCAATCGTACGCTCCCTTAAGATCACGGCTCAGATTGTTCTCGAAGTTATTGAGAAGTCCTAAGTTAACCCCATTGGATAAACGCTTGCTAACAAACCTATATTTCCATCAAGTCTTTTTCTTTTTCTACAAGTACTGCATCAATTTCAGCAATATACTTGTCGGTTAGTTTTTGAATAACCTCTGCAGCACGACGTTCATCATCTTCAGAAATTGCCTTTTCTTTAACAAGATCTTTTAGCTGAGTGTTTGCATCTCTTCGAATATTACGAATTGACACACGTCCTTGCTCTCCTTCATTCCGAACTACTTTAATTAACTCTTTTCTTCGTTCTTCAGTTAAAGGAGGCATAGGTACTCTAATGGCACTACCTGCAGTTGCTGGATTTAAACCTAAATCAGAAGTCAAAATAGCCTTCTCTATCGCTGCCACCATTGATTTTTCCCATGGCGTTACTAAAATGGTTCGCGAATCACTAGTAGTAACATTAGCAACCTGATTTAATGGAGTTAAGTTTCCATAATAATCAACTTGCACATGATCCAACAAACCAGCATTAGCTCTACCTGTACGAATCTTAGTCATATCCGTACGTAAGGCTTCAATGGTTTTTTTCATTCGCTTTTCAGAATCTTGCTTAATCTCATTGATCATGATTTGCTCCAACAATAGTTCCTACTCGCTCTCCAAGTACAATCCGTTTTAGAGCCTTGGGTGCAGCCATATCAAAAACTTGTAATGGCATGCCTTGATCTTGGCATAAACAAATTGCAGTAGAGTCCATTACCTCTAATCCCTTAGTGAGCACTTCTTTATAAGTTAAATAATCATAACGAACTGCATCAGGATTCTTCATGGGATCATCAGAATACACACCATCAACCTTTGTTGCTTTTAAAACAACATCAGCACCTATTTCTATAGCTCTCAAACAAGCAGCAGTATCCGTGGTGAAAAAAGGATTACCGGTTCCTGCTGCAAAAATCACCACATGACCAGTACGTAAATGGGTAATTGCCTTTCTTCTATGATAGGAGTCAACTACTCCCATCATAGGAATAGCTGACATAATGCGTGCTGGAAGATCAATACGCTCTAAAGAATCTCTCATAGCCAGAGCATTCATTACTGTTGCCAGCATACCCATATGATCACCAGTAACCCTGCCTAAACCAGCTTTTGATAAGGCTTTGCCACGAAATAAATTGCCGCCACCTAGAACCAGACCAACTTCTATTCCCATATTAATTAGCTCGGCAATATCGCGGGCTAGAGCATCTAGCACCGCAGGATCAATACCGAATTGCGACTTACCCATCAAGGCTTCGCCACTAAATTTGAGAAGTATCCGTTTATACTTTAATTGGGGGTGACTATCATTCATCATTTACGAACCTGAGCCATCACTTCTTCAACAAAGTTATCTTCTTTTTTCTCAATACCTTCGCCCACTTCAAAACGAATAAATGCACTAACTTCTGCATTTTTCTCTTTTAAAAGTTGACCAACTTTGATGTTAGGATCTTTGACATAGGGCTGACCTAATAGGCTCACTTCATCAATAAATTTATTGATTCGGCCTTCAATCATTTTGTCGATAATTTCTTGTGGTTTACCGCTTTCTTTTGCTTGAGCAGTGAAAATATCACGTTCATTTTCAATTGCTTCTGCAGCTACTTGATCACGACTAACAACCATTGGCTTACTTGCAGCAATGTGCATTGCAATGTCTTTAGCCAAATCTTCATCGCCATTTTTTAAGGCAACCATCACACCTATACGAGAACCATGTAAGTAATAACCTATTACCCCACCCTCGCAATGCATTCTTTCTATGCGGCGTAATTTAATGTTCTCGCCAATCTTAGCAACTAACTCCTGTCTTGCTTGTTCTACAGTAGTACCAGAAGACAAAATTTGGTTAGATAAAGCAGTAATATCTGTTACAGAAGTATCCAATGCAACTTGAGCCACTTTACTAGCGAAATTAGTAAAGTTTTCATCACGAGCAACAAAGTCAGTTTCACTATTGATTTCAATCATAACAGCTGAACGTCCATCAGTAGAACGAGCAATTACGATAATTCCTTCGGCAGCAACTCTATCTGCTTTTTTGTCAGCTTTTGCCTGACCCGCTTTACGCATTTCAGTAATAGCTGCTTCGATGTCACCGTTAGTTGCTATAAGAAATTTTTTACATTCCATCATGCCTGCGCCTGTGCGCTCACGAAGTTGCATTACTAATCCAGCACTAATTGTTGCCATTTTTCAGTTCTCCACATAGCAAAAAGGGGGCTAATAAAAATTAACGCCCCCTTAATTCAAATATCAATTATTCCCCAGTTTTTCCTTCATCTTTAACTTCTACGAATTCTGCATTAGATGACATACCACCTACGGTGTTACTGTTTTTGCCATCTAAAATTGCATCAGCAACGCAACGGACATAAATATCCACAGCTCGCATAGAATCGTCGTTACCAGGAATAACATAATCAATGTTGTCTGGGCTATTGTTAGTATCAACAACACCAATAACAGGGATCTTTAATCGACGCGCTTCTTCAACAGCAATATGCTCAAAACCAACGTCAACAACAAAGAGAGCATCAGGTAAACCGCCCATGTTCTCAATTCCACCTAAGCCACGCTCTAATTTTTCAAGTTCACGGGTCAGCATTAATGCTTCTTTTTTGATCATGTCATTAAACAGACCTTTTTCTTTCATTTCTTTCAATTCTTTTAATCGGAATATAGATTGACGGACTGTTTTATAGTTGGTCAACATACCACCTAACCAACGATGATCAACATAAGGCATGCCGCAACGTTTAGCATGTTCACGAATACTTTCTTGAGCTGCTCTTTTAGTACCGACAAAGAGTATTTTAGCTTTATTGGAGGCCAGTCTACCTACATAGTTTACTACGTCATTCAACATGGGTAGGGTTTTTTCAAGGTTTATAATGTGGATTTTGTTTCTTGCACCAAATATATACTCACCCATTTTTGGATTCCAAAATCGAGTTCTGTGTCCAAAATGAGCACCTGCTTCAAGCAGTTCACGCATACTTACATTCATTTTTAATCTCCAGGGTTAAGCCTCCACACCCCCCATACGAAACCCACAAGGGACCCTATCGTATGTGTCGGAGCGTGTGTGTATTTTAAAAGCGCCATATTTATAACATATTAGAGGAGATTCAGCAATCAAATTAAGTCAAAGTGAATGCATCAGAGTATCCTTTTTTTCTCTTACAAGATACAACTAGGAAGCATTCTTAGATTGAAGTTAAACCCTTCAGTGTGCATCCAATTAGGATCAATACCCACATTTACAGTTAAAGTATATTGTCTTCGAGGAGAAAGAATAGTTGATTTCACAACGATAAAAGCCATGGTCCCGTAAAATCAAAATGCGATACATAGTGTTATTGACATAGAAATAAACCCCTCATAAAATCACACACCTTAAACCTCTCACCACGCTCGCCGTAGTGAGGAAAGTGCAAGGAGACACGGAGCGCAGAACCGGAGTGTACACGCAGTCACATGAGAATTCGAGCACCGTATCGACGAAGCAATTTCCCGCTACAGTAGAGTTTGAGGAGAGGTCTATTTATCACCAGGGGTGCTGGACGTTCGTCCGGCTGAGAAAAACCCTTAGTACCTGATCTGGATAATACCTGCGAAGGAAGAGTGAATTATGTTTAAATTGAAACACAGTTTTTTATTTTTTAATCAAGGCGCGCAAAATACTCAATTTTTGCCCTCCATGCTTCGAGCTAATAAATCAACGCTACACCGGATTTATCAGCACCCTTTTAATCAGCAGTTATTCGATGGGACTTTATCCTCTGAGATATTTGGTCGTTATCTGCGCGATGACTATTTTTATTTACATCACTTTCCACTTGCCTTAAAAAGGCTCTCTGCTAAAACAATTAAAATAAACCCTGATCTGGCTAAATTGTTGCAATACATGGCCGAAGATATTATTGACAGCGAATTACGTATGCAAGAAACATATGAAGAGTATTTCAAAGATATCAAGTCTTTTACACCCGGCCCTGCCATCTCTTCTTATGTAGCATTTATATCAGAAATAACCATCAAAGCAGAAGTGCCAATAGGACTTAGTGCTGTTTTTCCTTGTTTTAAGGTTTATCATGATATGGGGGAACTGAATAAAAACCCACCTAACTTTCACATCAATCCATATAAAAGATGGATACAGACCTATTCTAGTCCCGATTTTGTTCGCGTGACAAAACAATTATCTGAGACCATAAACCTATTAGGAAATAAGGCAACACCAGAAGTACAGGCTAAGATGAGAAAGACATTTGCTTCTGCGGCACAGCATGAATTGGATTTTTTTGAAGAAGTATATAATCCAAAACAGAATTTACAATTGATAGCCTAAACCGCGAACAAGTCACGACAGCACTCTATAAATCTTAGTGCTTTTTTAACTTATTAATTGTAAAGTGATACTCGCATAATATGACTGAATTTGAATTTTAATCTAGTATAAGGAAATAAATCATGGCGTTCTCAATGTACCAAGCTACTATTCCTGTTTTTATCCGCATGTTAAATAATTTATCCGCTATTCTCACTAAAGCGTCACATCACGCTGAAGCAAAGAAAATTGATCCGTCTGTTTTGATTAATGCTCGTCTAGCTCCGGATATGTTTGCACTAGCTCGCCAAGTACAGATTGCTTCAGATACAGCCAAAGGATGTGGCGCACGTCTAGCTAATATTGAGATCCCCACTTATGAAGACAAGGAAATAACTTTTGCTGAATTGCATGAACGCATTACAAAAACAGTACAGTTTTTGAAAAGTATTCCAGAAGAAAAGTTTAATGGCAGTGAGGAGCGTAAAATTACACTAAAAATGCGCAGTGGCGAGATTCACTTTAATGGTCAGCAGTATGTTCTTACTTTTGCCCTACCCAATTTTTATTTTCATGTAACTACGGCCTATGATATTTTACGTCACAATGGGTTAGATATAGGTAAAATGGACTTTTTGGGTTCAGTGCAATAGCATTTGTTATGTTAAAAAAATGGGTAGCCCGGTTGTAAGCAATCAGGCTACCCTTTCAACTTGATGCATCAAGTATGATATTTAAACCAAACAGGCATGATTTTATTCAAATAAACCATGAATTTCCACAGACCAACCTGAGACTCAACGCTGCCAAAAGGATCTGATTTCTCTTCCGGATAAGCTATACCAAGCCCAAAGAGGCCAGGTCCTATAATACCGACATGGGGATTATGTTTCGCATTTTCATAATCCCCTATTACCATGTTTTGACGTTTTTCAAAACCCACAGCATAAATAACCTTGTCGCACTCAGGTAAATAGCGTGCGATGTTCGGCTGGCTTGTATTATAACGCACTAGATTGGCTGGCAATACACCATCTATATGTTCTCTAGCCCATTCGGCTGTTTGGCCTTTAAGACCCGTGTTATCAAAAAGAATCCAATCTCCCATTTCTATTGCATAGCGGCATGGAGAACGATAAAAATTAATTATTTTTTTCACTCCTAACTCAACTAAATAACGTACGATGATAATTGCAGAGTGAGAGGAACCAAAAACAGCATAAGTCTCCTTTTTATTAACTATATTTGCTAGTTTTTCTTTATCTATGGCTATATCAAAAGGAATAACATCGACACCTGGATAATTAAGACTAGAAGGAGATGCTCCAGTAGCTAATACTACATTTTGTGCTTCGAACGCTTGTGAGTCAGAGTGTAAAGTCCATAATCTATGGGATAAATTCATTGAGGTAATCAGTGTTTTCTGTATTTCAACTTTTTGAGATAGTTGATCAGAGACCCACTGTAGTGGTTCAACAATATATTTTAAAGTACAGGTTTTATCTAAAGGTAAACTGGCTAAGGCATATTGCGTAGCGACCTCTTTATAAGAGAAGGATGACAGCGCATTTAAAAAATCGTTGAAATATTTTACGCTAGTATTACTGGATACATTGCACCAATATAAACCTAAATCCCCTACATTAAAATAGGGATCTACCCATAAAATATCTTTAGGAGGTATACCATAATCCAGTAACTTTCCAACAACAGCAATTCCTGCTGGCCCCGCACCAATAACAGCCCATTGAAAAGGTTTTGTATTCTTTTGATTCAAATTAACCCCCCTAATCTATAAGAAATCAATAGATTTCTTTCTAAACTCACTGTAATAACAAGATTATCTTAGAAGAATTAGAACAGATTTTAAATTGAATAAAAAGCAAAATACCTCTCATCTCTCTATATTTCTACAACCGAACCTCTTTCCCAAGATTAACCCAATGGTATCAACAAAGTAATTTCCCTTCCCCGTAAAGTTGGGAAAAAGGTTTCATAGAGTTGAGTTCAGTTTACAAATATAAATGTCAGTCATTAGTAACAACTTTGTTGCAGCCAGCAATTTCCGTATACATTACATACTCGTACTGTTTGGCAACCGTACCCATAATATCCGTAATACAATGGTGCTCCTATAATTACCGCACCACCATACCAGCCGCCACCATGCCAGCCACCACCATGCCAGCCACCACCGTGCCAACCGCCACCATGCCAACCGCCACCATGCCAGCCTCCACCACCGTGCCAGCCTCCATGAGCTGCAGCTGCTGTACTAAGCATAATACTTAAAGCAAATACGAGAGTCCGTATTATACTTTTTTTATCTAGAGTATTCATAACGTCCTCACTTTAATTTCGTCCTTTCTATAGTATAAGTATAGTTCATTTAGCAACCATTAGATGATGTGAAAGCTTATCTCTGACAAATTAAATTTATTATTTGTTTTTATTAATCAATGAATTACGTATTAAACATGAGTGCAACATAAAAATAACGTATTCCTTATGTCGAACTCACGTTATTTATTTGGATGTACGTTAAAATTAACTGTTTTTTTGAATACCGCGAACACGCCGCGGTACATAGGCGGGAATATATTATCTATATGTACTAGTTATCGCTTAGGATAAACTGGAGCATCAAACTGTACGTCCATCTCATTTTCCTCTTCTGGTTCATCATCCTCTTGAACTACTAGTAAGCTAGGCTTATATCCTTTTGCTTTTTTATCAAAAAAAGAACCATTAACATTTTCATTTATTAGATGGTCATATTTGTCTTTCTTAGTTTGCATAATGGATTTCCAATTGTTAATAAGCTAGTAATTATATACAAATTTATTACACTGAGGGAGCCATAATTACAGATTGTTTGCATTCTTCTTCTTTTTCTTTTACGCAAATAAGATTAGTGAACTCAACGGATACCAATGAATTGATTTGATAATCACCTGTACTCACATCAGAGGCAGTCATTGCAATGGTATTTTCACCAGTATTCAAGTTAATCTCTACAGATAAAGTCTCATTCTCTTCAGCAACAACTGGCGCCATCAAACGTAATTTTATAGGGATTTTTTTAGCTAATTCTTTAGAGTATTTAACTAAAAAATCACACATATCAACAGACTCGTGGAAAAATTCACGTCCACCTGCGATTACCATGATCAACCCCTTTTCGCTTAGTGTGGTATTTTCCATAAATTCTCTTACTAATGACTCTACATGTTCCACTTGTTTTAAAGTAATAAAATGAACTAGTAGAGTTGAAGAGTCATGTGGATTAATTAAAGCAAATGCGACACAAGTTCTGAGCCCATCTGTACGCACATAACTATAGGAGTCTGATGCTTTAATAAGTACACCGTGGCTGGTTAATACTTGATAAGTTTTCGATTTGCTTGTAGAAGGAGATGAGAGTAAATCGCTTGCAAGAAAAAAATTATACATAAATAGTCTCTAAAAATAATCAACTCCTTTTGTACCCATAATACGATACGCGTAAGCTGTACATTCTTAGAGGAATAAGTGACGCACAAAACTTTTATAGCACCGCACAAAAAAATCATTCAAATTGACTGTTATTTTACCCTAAAATACTTAACAAAATATTAAACCACAACAATTAATTCAATCTTCACTTTGCACAGGACCAAAATAAAAAAACAGTATTTCGCCCTCCCTATATCCCGCGGCTTATCCTCGGAACGTAGGCTGGGAGTATTTGATTTTTGTCCTGTGCAAAGCAATCTGCATTACTCTCAGAAAACATATATATTGATCAATAAGATAATTACGTTAGATTATAAGAAATAATACGCCGGCCCACTTTTTTTAAACTATATCTTAATGGATTGACAGTGCGAAAGCCGGGGCAAAAAGCCCCAACAACTTTTATTGTTTCGCATGTAACAATCTATTTAACAACTGGTTGCCTAAATTAGCAGCTTTACCTTTGGCTTTATTTGTTAACACAACAACTCCTAGCTGTTTCGATGGAGAAAAACCAATGAAAGTACTAAACCCAATATTAGCACCATTTTTAGTAATCAATAATTGTTGGCCACGTTTAACACGCTGCCACCCTAAGCCTAAAACAAATCGTGGATTTACAACAAAATGGGGTTGTTGGGCAAATTGCATTGCTGATAATAGCTGGGGTGATGCATTCTCAACTTTGATACCTAAATTTGCTTTCATAAACGTTAGCATATCTGCAGCCGAAGAACGTAAAGCCCCTCCTCCTAAAAAATTAGCTGGAACATAGTGTGGCGCAGGATTATTGTTTGGATGATAGCCTTGAGCTTGAAGTGCCAATTTATCCTGAGGTAATGTAAAATAAGTGTTAGTCATTCCCAGTGGTTGGGTGATATTTTCTCTAAGTAAATTGGCCAATGGTTCACCTGTTGCATTCACTAAAACATATCCTAACAACCCAAAGCTCACATTAGAATATAAATAATGGCTGCCTATAGGTGTTTTTGGCTGCCAGGTTTTCAATTTATTAAAAAAGCCTTTAACATTTCCTGCCTTTATCCCAAACTGTTCCAATTGCCTATAAAAACTCGCAGTATGAGTTGCCAAATGGACCACTTGCACTTGATCTATAGGTAACCCTTTAGTATTTGACAATCGCGGAATATATTTCACAACGGGATCCGTTAAACCCAATTTTCCAGCTTGTACCTCTACACCGAGTAACGTAGTAACAAAAATTTTAGTGATAGAAGCTAATTCGAAAATGGTATCTTTGGTGACCGGGGTATTTTTACTTTTGTCAGCAACTCCGTAATTAAAATAATAATCTTGCCCATTATAATAAATAGCTATAGCAGCTCCAGGAATTTGGTTATTAGCAAGAAAAGGTTTAACCGTTTTATTTACTATCTGATTCACAGCCACATTGTCATCAGCTGCCTGAACAAAAGTAGTTAATAATGACAAGGCTGTAAACAATGATAAGAAAGTTTTAGAAAAATGATGCAGTCTCATAATAAGCTTCGTCCTTAATACTTAAATAATATGAATGAATTCCAATTTGCATCTTACTGTATCAAAAATATAAAATAAATTCACATGCTCCTGCCATCCAAAGCGCGCGGCTGTCCCATCTTAATTTGCTCTGAGGCTACTCAGTTAGCGCGATCTGCTCCCTTCGCCCTTGAGGGAGAAGGGTTGGGGATGAGGGTGCAGGGCAATAGCGAGGCCCAACAAAATATCGGATAATTGTTGGGTTACGCTATGCTAATTAGTTAAGGAAAGCCCAGATACGATTATGGATGTATACAGAGCAGAACAGATTAACAATTCATGCTTGCACTGGCAGTACTCATAACGGCTAGCTCTTTTAAAAGATATTTCGGAACCTTATATTCTGTCGCGTTAAGCACCTCGATAAGCTCTGCTTTATTATCAGCAGACAAGTCTTCAATAGCTAATTGAAATTCTTCGATAGCTATTTTCTTATTAGATTGGCTTACATGAACAAATTGAGAAGCAAAATACGTGGGATAAAGATCCAGTAAAATTTTGACTTTGGCTATCTCTTCATTTTTAATGCAACGTAACACAATGTCTAAATTATCTTTATCAAGATGATTAAATAAATCAGCAAAAATCTCGTCCTGTTTGCTTATTAAAGTCATAATAAGTTTGAAATCTTCATCTGAAAGAATTGAAATTGCTTGATGTACAAAGGTCTTATCCTCTCTATCATGGGCTAATGTATTTGCCCCTTTTCTTATTAAAATTTGAAGTATATTTATATAAACCATTTTCTCTTCTGTTGCAGCTTGAGCATAACCCTCTAAAGCCAAAAATAATGGGCAATTACCCGAATGATTTTGTTGTCTATTAATATTAACGCCATGGTTTACTAACCAGCACACATTATCCAATTGCCCGTTGAAACAAGCATACATTAGAGGAGTAAATGCATCAGCCTTATCAAAGTCTAAAATCGCTCCGTCCTTGCTCCTTTTAAGATAGGGAAAATCGAAGGTAGAGGCATCAAGAGAATCCTCATCTAATTCTAATAAAGATCGATTCTCAAGAACGACCTCACCAACCTCAGTAGCATATAGTTTGTCATTTTTACGCAGGTTGAATATTTTTATATTCATGAGAATGTACATTGGAGTGTAATGTTTAGAATTATCTTCATGTAATTGTTGTGCTGACATTTCACCATCTTCAGGATTTAAAAAGAAATACACTTTAGAGGTCTCTTCACTGTATTCACTATAATCAATAAGAATCGAAGTACCTGGTTGTATATCTTTAGTTGTGACCACCTTGGCAACTACCTTTTGCTGAAATGTCCCCCGCTGGAATTTAGCATTATTTTGGGTATCAGAAAAATTGGCGTAGCGAGTAAAATTACCTTTTTTTACAGCATCAACAAATTTCCCACCAACCTTCATTGTATAACTATTATCTGCTTGCGGATTGTTTTCAAAATATTCACTAAATTCCTCCTGACTCATAAAAAGTTCACCCGTATAGAGCCCAAGACACGTTCCAGCAGGTATAAATGTTCTTGCAACTAATCCTCTCCCATTATGTTTTTGTAGGAGATTGACGGGCTTTACTGATACTAACTCAGGTTTGTCTAGCGGGCTTGAGATGTAATCCTCTGGTTGCATATTATCAATACCAAGATCGTTTAATAATTGTTCTTGAACCTTAGGAGAGTCAACATCCATGGCATTTGCATTTTTTTTCTTTCTAGGAGTTGAAAAGAACGTATGTCTTTCTTTGGTCACTCCATGTTTACTCTTTATTTCGTCTCTAATCTTTTTTCTTTTTTCTTTAGGGGATGCAAATTTAGTAAAACTAGTTTCATAACCATCAAATTTCGATGGGATTTTTATAATTCTCTTTGCTTTGTTTGTTTGCTTTACTTGATTTATTTGCTTTACTTGATTTGTTTGCTTTACTTGATTTGTTTGCTTTGTTTGCTTAGGCACGATTCTTATCCCAATAGAAAAGCACATATTATACACAATTGAGCATAATTAGCGCAACAAGATCTTTTTTTGCCAGCCATTGCCTGTTATAGTTGTCTCATCCAAACAAAATGACCTGCTTAATAAAAAGTTGAAGTGAGGAACTCTGTTGCTCGACTAGCGCATGTGCTAACATTAAGATAATGTGATATTTGGGATACCATATGGCTGTTACAATTAAAACACCCGATGAAATTGAAAAAATGCGCGTTGCTGGCCAACTTGCCGCCGAAGTCCTTGAAATGATTGGTCCTCATGTACAAGAAGGTGTTAGCACTGAGGAATTAAATACTATTTGTCATGATTACATAGTTAATGTGCAACAAGCGATCCCGGCCCCCTTGAATTACAATGGATTCCCGAAATCTATTTGTACCTCGATAAATCATGTAGTGTGTCATGGAATTCCAGGAAAAAAGATTTTAAAAAAAGGCGATATCATTAACATTGATATAACAGTCATTAAAGAGGGGTATCATGGAGATACTAGTAAAATGTTTTTTATCGGTTCTCCCTCTATCAAAGCAAAACATGTAGTCGAAGTTGCTCATGAATGTTTATTCATTGGAATTGATATGGTCAAGCCAGGTGCTTTACTCGGTGATATCGGTCATGCCATCCAACAACATGCAGAAAAAAATCGTTGTTCTGTAGTGAGGGATTATTGTGGTCATGGCATTGGACGGGTCTTTCACGAAGATCCTCAAGTCTTACACTATGGCATACCCGGTACTGGAATGAGATTGGAGCCAGGTATGACCTTTACCATAGAGCCTATGGTAAACGTTGGTAAGCATCATACCCGCTTATTACCAGATAATTGGACTGTGGTGACTAAAGATCATAGCCTTTCGGCCCAATGGGAGCATACCTTGTTGGTTACTGATGATGGTGTAGAAATTTTAACTCTGCGCAATGAAGAACGATAATCACATTCTTAAAAACACCATTCGACAATTTAAAGAAACTTTATGCACCGAATTTAGTCAAAAAGGGAATATTAGCTCTGTTACTCGTAAGTTAGCTGTTTTTATTGATACTATTTTAATTACCTTATTTGAAAAAAATAAACTTGGTCAAGGAGAGCATTTCTGCCTCCTTGCCCTTGGAAGCTACGGACGCAGAGAATTACAGCTTCATTCTGACATCGATTTATTATTGTTACATACAGACAAGGTTTCCAAAACACTCCTCAATCGCGCGCAAACCTTTATTCAAGATTGCTGGGATATAGGCCTTGAGGTCAGCCATCAAATTACTACTGTTCAATCCTGCGCTTCCCTGGCCGCTGAAGATTTAAGTGTTATTTCCAGCATTATGGATATGTTTTTATTATGCGGTCGTGGTACGCTAATGGAAGAATTAATATATCAAACGCATCCCTTGCATATGTGGCCCAGCCATGAATATTTTTTTGCCAAGCAACAAGAACAAAAAAATCGCTATGAAAAATATGGGGAAACAGCTTATAACCTAGAACCTAATGTAAAATATGGACCAGGTGGCTTACGTGATTTGCACATTTTACTGAGTATCAGCAAGCGCCATTTTAATGTCAAAAAACTAGCTGATGGCATTAACTACGGATTTATCACCGATAAAGAATACGAAGAATTAATCTATTGCCAACACTTTCTTTGGAAAGTGCGCTTTGCCCTGCATATGCTTGCTGAGAAACCAGAAGAACGTTTGTCTTTTGATTATCAAGTCAAGCTGGCCCAAGTTTTTGATTATCAAGATGAGCCACATTCTCTTGCTATTGAACAATTCATGAAAGACTATTTTAAGATTATCAAACGTACTAGAGAACTAAATGAAATGCTCTTGCAATGGTTTGATGAAACTATAGTCCATCATCAAAAACAAAAATTAACTCGATTAGACAATGAGTTTCAGCTATCTAATAATTACATTGAAGTTCGTAATACACGAATATTTAATCATCATCCACAGTCATTACTCAAATTGTTTTTGTGGATAGCTCAAAGACCTGAGATTGATGGTGTCAGAGCCAGCACCATCCGTTTAATTAGAGAGTCACTTTATTTAATGAATAGGCGGTTTAGAAGCTCTCCAGAAGCAACTGTAACCTTTCTTAATATTCTAAAAACAGGCAATGATCCTTATGAGGCCTTACAAAGAATGAATCGTTATGGAGTTTTGGCTCATTATCTAGATTGCTTTGCCGCAGTTACAGGGCAAATGCAGTATGATTTATTTCATGCTTATACTGTAGATCAACATACTCTTTTTGTTATTCGTAATATTGCTCGATTTAAGAAAAAACAATATGAAAAGCAATTTCCCTTATGTGCCAAAGTGATCAGTACTCTAGATAAGCCTGAAATTTTATATTTGAGCGCCCTATTTCATGACATTGCCAAAGGCCGCGGAGGTGACCATTCAGAATTGGGAGCAATTGAAGTCCAACAATTCGCTCAACGCCACCAAATGGAGCAAGAAGACACTGAATTATTAGTATGGCTTGTTCGCTATCATCTATTAATGTCTCAAACTGCCCAACGACAAGATATTTATGATCCCAAAACCATAGAACACTTCTGTCAATTATTGCCACAATCCAGGTATCTGGATTATCTTTATTTGCTCACTGTTGCAGACATATGCGGTACTAATCCTTCTTTATGGAATGCGTGGAAAGATTCTCTGTTGAAGGAGTTATATAATGCAGCTAAGCATATGTTTCAAAAAGAACAAAAGCTAATGGATGAAACTGCACTCATAGCTGCTCGTAAACAATATGCTTTAAATATTTTAGTTTCAGAAGGCATGCAATCCGATGCTATTAATAGACTGTGGAATCAATTCAAAGGAAAATATTTTCTTCATGAGTCCCCTGAAGTCATAGCAAGGCATTCTAAAGCGATTCTAACAACCAAACAATTTCCTTTAGTAATGATCATGCCTCATCACAGTCAAGGAGGAACAGAGGTCTTTATTTATATGCCCCATAGAGATGAACGTTTTACCATCACTACCTCTGTATTAAGCAATCATCATGTCACGATTCAAGAAGCAGCAATTATTACCTGTGATAATCAGTTTGATTTGGACACCTATGTTATTTTAGATGAGCAAAATCAAGCTTTTTTTGACGAGCACCGTACAGCAGAGATTCAAAAGGACTTATGTTTTCATTTGAGTAATCAAGAGCATCTACCTCTTATTTCACGAAAAAGACTACCTAGAGCTCTAGCTCATTTTAATGTCAAAACACAAATCATTTATAATGAAGATGAACTTCATCAGCATACTCGTATGTTTTTAGTCGCTAATGACAGGCCTGGTCTTCTCGCCATGGTAAGTAGAGTTTTTCTTGACCTATCGATACATTTGCATAATGCTAAAATTGCAACTGCAGGAGAACGTGCTGAGGATACATTCTATATTACCAATCATGAAAACAAACCGCTTGATGCAACGGAAAAAGAAATTTTACGTCAGAAATTAAGTGACACTCTATCAAACTCATCAGAGTAAGTTAGAGTTTTGGGGTAACTGTTCAAGCAATGGCGTCAACGGTTGCGTTTTTTGTTGCTCGACCGATAACTATCGGCATGCTTTAAAAAAATCAGTTAACAGCAAAGAACACTCTTGCTGCATAATCCCTTCATCTATAATCACTTTATGATTCAAAGGATATCCTTGCAGTAAATTAAATACTGATCCCGCCGCACCAACCTTCAGATCTCGGGTTGCAAAAACTAAGCGTTTAATGCGCGCATGAACAATAAGCCCCGCACACATAACACAAGGCTCGAGCGTAACATAAAGAGTTGTATCTAATAATCGATGATTTTTAACGATTTGAGAAGCTTGTCTTATCGCATTAATTTCAGCATGCCCTGAAGGATCATGGCTATTTTGTAGGGTATTTCTGCCTAAACCTATAAGCTCGTTGTTCTGATTAATTAACACAGCTCCAACAGGCACCTCCCCTGCGGATTGCGCAAGAACAGCCTGTTGATATGCCTGTTGCATCCAATAACGGTCACTCATTCCCATTCTATTGTTGCTGGTGGTTTACCTGAAATATCGTAAGTAACTCGAGACACTCCAGCCACCTCATTGATGATTCGGTTGGATACATTAGCGAGAAAATCCCAAGGCAGTTGAGACCAATGGGCTGTCATAAAGTCCACTGTTTCTACTGCACGTAGACAAATAACATAATCATAGCGACGTCCATCACCCATGACCCCAACGCTTTTTACGGGTAAGAATACAGCAAATGCTTGACTTACTTTATGATAGAGCTCAGCGAGTCGTAATTCTTCGATAAAAATTGCATCCGCTTTTCTCAAAATATCGGCATATTCCTTTTTCACTTCCCCCAAAATACGTACCCCTAACCCAGGACCGGGAAAAGGATGTCGATAGACCATTGCATGAGGTAATCCTAATTCCAAACCAACTTGCCTTACCTCATCTTTAAATAATTCTCGTATGGGCTCCAATAATTTTAATTTCATCTGCTCTGGCAAACCACCGACATTGTGATGCGATTTAATAACCGCAGAAGCCCCGTTAGTGCTCGTTGCAGCGGACTCTATCACATCAGGATAAATGGTTCCTTGGGCTAACCAGCTTACCCCGGAAATTTTATGAGCCTCTTTATCGAATACCTCAACAAAAGTTCGTCCAATGATCTTGCGCTTCTCTTCTGGACAAGTAACTCCCTTAAGCGCCTTCATAAATTGTTGTTCTGCGTTGACGGCAATAATATGTATTCCCATATGCTGGCCAAACATATTCATCACTTGATCTGCTTCATTTAAACGCAATAAGCCTGTATCAACAAAAACACAAATTAATTGCTTTCCTATAGCTTTATGTAATAACGCAGCGACAACGGAAGAATCTACCCCCCCGGATAATCCTAGTAATACTTTATCACTCCCTACTTGCTGTCTTATTTTACTAATTGCCTCATCAATAATATGTTCAGGAGTCCAATCAGTGGAGGCATTACAAATCTCAACGACGAAACGACGTAAAATACTAACTCCCTGAGCGGTATGAGTGACTTCAGGGTGAAATTGAAGTCCATACATCTGGCGACTCTCATCAGCCATTCCTGCAATGGGAGCATTACGAGTTTCACTGATAATACTAAATCCCTCGGGCAATTGAGTCACCTTATCACCATGGCTCATCCACACATCTAATAAAGAATGCCCTTCTGACGATCGCCTATCTTCAATTTCCGAAAAAAGCTTATTTTTACCATGCAATTTTAATTCAGCATAACCAAATTCTCTTACTGAAGAGGATTGCACTTCACCACCTAATTGTACCGCCATGGTTTGCATACCATAGCAAATACCTAGTATAGGAACCCCAGCATGAAACACCCACTCTGGTGCGCGAGGATTAGCGTGATGAGTTACTGTAGAAGGACCACCAGAAAGAATCACGCCACAAGGATGAAGTGCCTCGAATTGCGACTGTTCCATGTTATAAGGATGAATCTCACAATAAACACCTAATCCACGAATACGTCGCGCTATTAGTTGTGTATATTGTGAACCAAAATCAAGAATAAGTATGGGACGCTGTTTTAAATCATTCATTGTTAATTGTCTACCTGATAATTAGGCGCTTGTTTCGTAATGCTCACATCATGAACGTGTGATTCTCTCATGCCCGCATTAGTTACTTGTACAAATTGAGATTTTGTATGTAGCTCATCAATTGTGGAGCAACCAGTGTATCCCATACAAGAACGCAAACCACCTAATAATTGATGAACGATAGTTTGTACAGGGCCTTTGTATGGCACTCTTCCTTCGATCCCTTCAGGAACTAATTTTTCAGAGCCTAGAGATGCATCCTGAAAATATCGGTCACTTGAACCTTGTGCTAAAGACATAGCACCAATAGAGCCCATTCCTCTATAACTTTTATAAGTACTTCCTTGATATAACTCAATTTCCCCTGGTGATTCTTCTGTTCCTGCAAACATGCCGCCCAACATTACTGTATTAGCGCCAGCAGCCAAAGCTTTGCACACATCACCTGAAAAACGAATACCACCATCAGCAATAATAGGTATTTTTCCTTTTAGTTCAGATGCCACATTGGCTATCGCACTAATTTGAGGAACTCCCACCCCGGTTACAATCCGAGTAGTACATATGGATCCAGGCCCTATGCCCACTTTTACTGCATCGGCGCCAGCCGCATACAAGTCCTGTGCAGCAGCAGCTGTAGCGATATTACCACCGATTACCTGAACGTCAGGAAAATGCTTCTTAATCCATTTCACTCTATTTAAAACACCTTGTGAATGACCATGTGCTGTATCGACTACAATCACGTCAACACCGGCTTCGACTAAAGCAGCTACTCGTTCGTCAGTTCCCTCACCCACACCAACAGCAGCCCCTACTCGTAATTGCTCCGCATCATCTTTACAAGCATAAGGATTATCTTTAGCTTTTTGTATGTCTTTTACGGTAATTAATCCACGCAATTCAAATGCATCATTAACAACTAGTAATTTCTCAATGCGATGTTTATGCAGTAAACTACGTACTTCCTCTCTATTTGCCCCTTCCTTAACAGTAACTAATCGCTCTTTAGGCGTCATTACATCAGCAACTGTCAAGCTCATATTGGTTTCAAAGCGAATATCACGGCTAGTCACTATACCCACTAAATGCACCCCATCCACAACAGGAACCCCAGAGAAATTATAGCGTGTCATGACATCAAGCAGTTTTTCTACCGTAACATCGGGCGTTACGGCAATAGGATCTCTCACCATCCCACTTTCAAACTTCTTAACTCGCCTCACTTCTTCAGCTTGAGCCTCAATACTCATATTTTTATGTATAATCCCCATACCGCCTTCTTGTGCTAGAGAAATAGCGAGTCTGGCTTCCGTTACTGTATCCATAGCAGCGGAAAGTAATGGAATATTCAAAGTAATTGTTCGCGTTAATTTGGTTTGTAGTGAAACGTCTTTAGGGAGAACTAGCGAGTGGGCAGGAACGAGCAATACATCATCAAAGGTCAATGCTTGCTGCACAATATTAAGAGGCATTTTCATCTGACTCCATGTGGTTAAGTTAACCAAATAGTTTACTATAAGTATAGGAAAAGTTAAACATATAATTCATAAATATTACACTTTATCTCATAATATAAGTTTAATTCCAATTGAAGAACTTGACAGCTTGAATTAATGATGCAATAGCGTGTAAACTGTTGGTTAATTATTGTGTTAGAAAGGGTTCTACTTTGGCTAAAATAATTGTAATCACTTCAGGTAAGGGCGGAGTAGGAAAAACTACTTCTTCTGCGGCTATTTCTTCTGGTCTTGCACTACAGGGACATAAGACTGTTGTGATAGATTTTGATATAGGATTAAGAAATCTTGATATCATTATGGGGTGCGAAAGACGCGTCGTCTACGACTTTATCAACGTCATTAATGGAGAAGCAACTCTTAATCAAGCGTTGATTAGAGATAAGCGTGTTTCTAACCTTTATATATTACCTGCATCCCAAACACGTGATAAAGATGCCCTTACTATCGAAGGAGTAGAAAAAGTCCTAAATGAGTTATCAAAAGATTTTGATTTCATCATTTGCGATTCCCCTGCTGGTATTGAAATGGGTGCTTTAATGGCTATGTATTTTGCAGATCACGCAGTCGTAGTCACTAATCCTGAAGTATCCTCAGTGCGAGATTCAGACAGAATTTTAGGTATTTTAGCCAGTAAGACCAAAAGAGCTATTGAAAACGCATCCCCTGTTCAAGAACACTTATTGTTAACACGTTATGATCCCGAGCGTGTAGAACGAGGCGAGATGCTCTCAGTAAATGATGTTAAAGAAATTTTAGCCATCCCTTTGATTGGTGTTATACCAGAATCAAAATCGGTTCTTAGAGCGTCGAATACAGGTACTCCTGTAATTCTTGATGAAGGCAGTGATGCAGGTCTTGCCTATCAAGATGCTATTGCGCGTTTTCTTGGTGAAGACAAACCAATGCGTTTTATTAATACAGAACGTAAAGGAATATTGCGTCGCTTATTTGGTAAAAACAAGGAGGAAGTGGGCGTATGAGCATATTTAACTATTTGCGTAGAAGAAACTCTACAGCATCTGTTGCTAAGGAGCGTTTGCAGATAATAATTTCTCATGAGCGTTCGCAACGGAATACTCCAGATTATTTACCTAAGCTACAAGAAGAAATCCTGGCTGTTATTGCTAAATACGTAAGTATTTCTCGTGACCAAGTCAGTGTTAATCTAGAGCGTTCAGGGGATAGTGCTGTTTTAGAGCTAAACATTACTATGCCTGATGAAGCGTTAGAGGAAGGGTAGAAAAAAACTTAAAGTCAATTTTTCCTCGTTGCCTCTTCTATCATTTCATTATTCATTGGAAGTGTTCACTTTATCAAAAAAATAGCCTCGTTTGCTCATTTTGCAATGAATTTTCTTATTAATACAGTGGTAATACACTAAGTTAAGATGAACAGCGTTACAAAAATCCCGCTTACTGACGTGTGCGGCTCGGATAAGAAGTTATATAATCCGAGCTGCAGTTCAAAACCCAACCTACATACCCACTAGACTACGCGCGGTGGAGAGGGGATCAACGCTATGAGTAATAAAAATTAAGCATTCAAAAAAATGCCAGGACTCCTTAGAGTGTAGATGGGAATCCATTTTTGTATTAGCATTGTACCAAAATAGGAGTAGATTCCCGCCTACGCGGGAAAAACAACTACCTAAATTGTCTTAACCTGACAGCTATAGGTTACGCGCATTAAGCTATAAGTTTTTTATTGTATTCAGTTGCTCGATAACCTTATCTCCCACCTCTGTTGTAGACACCAAAGTTCCGCCTGGGATCATAATATCTTTGGTATAAAATCCGCACTGTAACACATTACTTACAGCCTCCTGTAACAAGCGAGCTTCTTGTGTCAACTTAAAAGAATAATCAAACATCATCGCAACACTTAGTATAGTCGCTAAAGGATTTGCCTTATTTTGTCCCGCAATATCCGGTGCAGAACCGTGGATAGGCTCATACAATGAATGATGCACACCTAGAGAAGCTGAAGGTAACATCCCCAGTGATCCGGTTAGCATGGATGCTTCATCAGACAAAATATCTCCGAATAAATTCGACGTCAACATCACATCAAACTGCTTAGGTTGACGAATTAACTGCATGGCCGCATTATCCACATACATATGAGACAAACTCACCTCAGGATATAAGCGATCTCGAATCTGTTGTACTGTATTACGCCATAATAAAGAGGTTTCTAATACATTGGCTTTATCAACAGAACACACCCTGCTATTACGCTGTTTTGCTAACTCAAAGGCAACTATAGCGATACGCTCTATTTCCGTTTTTGAATAACGCATTGTATTAACTCCAATTTCGTCATCTTCCGTCGAAACGATACCGCGCGGCTCACCGAAATACAGATCGCCAGTGAGCTCCCTAATGATCATCAAATCCAGCTCCTCTATATATTCCTTCTTTAAAGGCGATGATTCCGCAAGGGTTGGAAAGTAAGTCACCGGTCTTAAATTGGCAAACAGCTCTAATTCCTGACGGATTTTGAGCAAGCCTTTTTCTGGTTTACATGGATTAGCAATCCCATCCCACTTGGGACCACCAACAGCCCCCAACAAAATACTGTCCGCTTTTTTCGCCATAATAAGACATTCATCATTCAAAGGAACTCCACTATGATCAATAGATGCTCCACCTATCAACCCATAAATTAGCTCAAAATGATGAGTTGTATTTTGGTTAAACCACTGGATGATTTTTGTAGCCTCACGAGTCACTTCAGGACCTATACCATCCCCCGGTAAAATTAAAATAGTTTTATGCATCGTGAACTCCTTATTCAAAAAGCCAAGGTTGATTTATTTTTTGCTTCACCTCAAATGTTGCTATTTTATCTTCATAAAGTAATGTTTGTGCTATCTCATCTAATCCTTTGAGTAGGCTTTCTTTTCTATAAGCATCAATGGAAAATGGAAATGTTAGTGAATGGAAACGAATGAGTTGCAACTCTAAATTGACGGTAACTAATTTTTCTTTATGTTCTCTAAGCAATTCAATTTGCTCTTTGGTTAAAACAATAGGAAGTAATCCGTTTTTAAAGCTGTTATTATAAAAAATATCGGCAAAACTTGGCGCAATGACTACCTTAATCCCAAAATCAAGTAAAGACCAAACCGCATGTTCTCTGCTGGAACCACAGCCAAAATTCTCTTCTGCTAATAAGATTTCAGTACTTTTATAGCCCACCTGGTTTAAGATGAAATCCGCTTTAGGATTATTGGCTTCATCATAACGCAGTTCTGCAAATAAATAGGTTCCTAATCCGGTTCGTGTAACTGTTTTAAGATATTGTTTCGGTATGATCATATCGGTATCTATATTGGCTATAGGTAAATAAGCCATAACACCAGTTATTGTTTTAAATGCTTGCATCTACTTATCCTCCCACATTAACGCTCTTACATCTGTTAATTTTCCTGTAATAGCTGCTGCAGCTGCCATGGCAGGGCTCATTAAATGAGTTCGCCCGCCTCTCCCCTGTCTTCCCTCAAAGTTTCTATTCGAGGTTGAAGCACAACGCTCCCCTGGTTTTAATCTATCGGCATTCATGGCCAAACACATAGAACAACCTGGCTCTCGCCAATCAAAACCACTGGCTATAAATAGTTGATCTAACCCCTCTCGCTCGGCTTGCTCTTTAACAATCCCAGATCCAGGGACAATCAAAGCATGAACGCCATTTGCTACCTTATGATCGCGAACAACTGCAGCAACTTGGCGTAAGTCTTCGATACGACCATTAGTGCAAGAACCGATAAATACTTTGTCTATTTTAATATCCTGGAGAGAAATTCCTGGTTTAAGTCCCATATAGTCCAAGGCACGTATTAGATTGTTGCGTTTTACAGGATCTGATTCGCTCTCAGGATCGGGAATAAATTCATCGATAGGTAGTGCCGTTTCAGGGCTTGTTCCCCAAGTGACATAGGGTTTTAACGTATTGACGTCAATCGTAACCTCTTGATCAAATACTGCACCTGGATCACTGTACAAAGAAGACCAATAGGCAACTGCTTTATCCCATAAAGCTCCGCTTGGTGCATAAGGTTTACCATGGAGATAATCAAACGTCACTTGATCAGGAGCAATTAAACCTGACCGTGCCCCTGCTTCAATAGACATATTACACAAAGTCATTCGCCCCTCCATTGAAAGAGACTTAATGGCAGAACCAGTAAATTCGATCACATAACCAGTTCCTCCTGAGGTTCCTATTTGTGCAATGAGGGCTAGAATAATATCTTTAGCAGTTACCCCAAAAGGTAGCTCCCCTTCGACACGGACTCGTAAATTTTTAGATTTTTTTAAAATCAACGTTTGCGTTGCAAAGACATGCTCTACTTCACTGGTTCCAATACCAAAAGCTAAAGCACCAAAAGCACCATGAGTTGAAGTATGNCTATCTCCACAAACAACCGTCGTCCCCGGCAAAGTAAATCCTTGCTCGGGACCAATAATATGAACAATTCCTTGCCGTTTATCATTGAGATTAATATAGGAAATTTGATGTTCACCACAATTGCGCTCAAGCGTGGACACTTGCATTTGTGATTCTGGATCTGCTATTCCCATATGCCGATTAAAAGTAGGCACATTATGATCACTAACGGCTAAAATAGTGCTAGAACGACGAATAGTCCTTTTAGCGTATTGTATTCCTGCGAAAGCTTGAGGACTGGTGACCTCATGAATTAGATGCCTATCAATATAAATAATTGTAGTCCCATCTGCTTTCTCATAAACCTGATGTGCATCCCAAATCTTGTCATATAAAGTATTCATAATTACTTCCTATTTAAATTCTATTGTTAGAAAACCTTTTTAAAACACGATTAACAAGATGCTTTTTCTGGTTCCCTTACGAGATTCTTATATGCTTCTATAATTATTTGAGTTATCGGGCCCACTTTGAAAGAAGACTTGCCAATCAGGGACACAGGAGCGACTTCCACTGCACTGCCAGTAATAAATACCTCATCCGCATTAGCCACTTCATCAGGATGAATATGCCGCTCAACCACAGGAATGTGATGCTCTCGGGCCAAAGCAATAATAGTTTGACGAGTAATTCCATTTAAGAAGCAATCGGCTATAGGAGTATGAATCACTCCATTTTTAACCATAAAAAAATTGGCTCCAGTACATTCTGCTATATACCCCCGGTAATCCAACATTAATGCGTCATGAAAACCAGATTGCTCTGCTTTATTTTTGCTTAATGAGCCTATCATATATAATCCAGAAGCTTTAGCCGTTACCGGTGCTGTTGATGGAGAAGGACGTATCCAATCAGCCCACATCAGTTTTAAGCCTTTTTTCATAATCTGATCATCTGAAAAGTAAGACGTCCATTGCCAAGCGACTAGAGCGATATGCACCTTACAGGAGTGTGAAGCCACACTCATTGTTTCCTCACCACACCAAGCAATGGGTCGAATATAAGCGTCGTGTAAATTATTTCTAACAATTAACTCTTCAGTAATCGCATTTAATTCCTCGACAGAATAGGGAATAGTAAAACCTAATTGCTGCGCTGAGTGATGCAAACGTTGATTGTGTTCACTTAATTTAAACACTTTGCCTTGATAGGCCCGCTCTCCCTCAAAGACGGCACTAGCATAATGTAAGGCATGAGTTAACACCGGAACTTGGGCCTTGTTCCAGGAAATGAATTGCCCATCCATCCAGATAACGCTTTTTTCTTGAATAGAACTGGCTTGAATGGGAGAGGCTTTCCCTTGAACCAAAGCAATAATATCGTCATCCGTTATCTCTTTTTGCATATCCCCTAATTGTTTGAAATGAGCAAATAACTCATCAAAGGACTTCTCAATAATATCAATGCCTAATGAGATTAATTTATTGCGAAATGCAGCGCGCCCAGAATGTTTTCCCATGCTTAATTGAGTTGACTTCAAGCCAACAGATTCAGGAGTGATGATTTCATAGGTATCACGGCATTTCAGCATCCCATCCTGATGAATTCCTGACTCGTGAGCGAAGGCATTGGCACCGACTATGGCTTTGTTCTTTTGCACCATAAAACCACTTGCTTTTGCGACCAGTGCAGAAACCTCAGCAATATATCGAGGTTCTATGTTCAATGAGTAAGGAAATTGTTCTGACCTAGTTTTAATCGCCATAACAATTTCCTCCAAGGCAGCATTACCCGCGCGTTCACCTATGCCATTAATGGTGCACTCCACCTGCCTTGCCCCCGCATTAATCGCCGATAAAGAATTAGCTACGGCCAAACCCAAATCATTATGGCAATGCACCGAAATAATGGCTTTATCTATATTCGGCACTTTTTGCTTCATTGCTTTGATCAAAAAAGCATATTCATACGGCGTGGTATAACCCACTGTGTCAGGAATATTAATGGTCGATGCCCCAGCATTAATTGCGGTTTCTATTGCACGCGCTAAAAAATCTAAGGGGGATCGGGTGGCATCCATGGCTGACCATTCAACATCATCACAATAGTTGCGAGCCAAAGTCACCGAGGATTGAATTGCTGCCAACGCATCCTCTTGTGTCATACGAAATTGGTGTTTCAAATGAGTATCAGAAGTTGAAATAAACGTATGGATTCTAGGTCGATAAGCTAATTTCAATGCCGCTCCGGCCGCTTCAATATCAGCTGTTTTAGCTCGTGCTAAGCTACTGACTATTGCCTTTTTTACTGTTTTACTGATGTGCTCAATGCATTGAAAATCTCCAGCTGATGCAGCAGCAAAACCTGCTTCTATAACGTCGATACCCATGTGATCAAGGGCACGAGCAATCTCGATTTTTTCGCTAACCATCATGGTTGCACCAGGAGCTTGTTCCCCATCTCTTAAGGTAGTATCCAAAATAATAATTTGATCGACTGTTGTATCTTGTTTCATTTCATTCACCTATGTAAAAAAAAGGGCGCCGGTGTTAGGCGCCCTTAGTTGATTAATATATTCTTAGTCATCATCTAAGTCGCCCAAAATTGAGGCAAAGAAGAAGTAGGCTAAGAAGTACTAGCTGAACTGTAGGTGAATAAAATAAGAAATTAACTAAGGGTTGTTGACCATTTATATTTCTACGCCTCACTACTTGTTCGCGAGGTCCAGAGTTAAAATAAATTGTATTGAATTGATTCACAATTACTCCGTCATAATCTTAATTAAAAAAACGAAAATGTTTTGTAGTTTTTTAAAGACCTAACTTAGCGTTACAAAACAAAATGGCCGCTAAGCCAGGCGACTAAGGCTAAGTAATAGATGGAGTATATTAAATAATTGAAATAAGGGAGATAAAACATAGTTACATCGTCGAAAAGCAACACTTACAGAATTACTCTGTAAGGAAAAAATGCTTTGTTGGCGAATAGAAGACAGCATAATAACACCTATGTTTATAGTTTTAAGCTATCAAATTAAGATGGCTATGTCAACAGAGTTTTAATTATGCAGTGATACAAATGCCACTGTTCTCATTCTTTCCCAGTTCCTGCTTTTCACAGTCGCGCACATCAGTAAGCGAGGCTTTTGTAATGCGTTTCATCTAAACTTAGTGCATTACAGCTGAATCATTTTATTGGGCTGAGCTACGCTCAACCCAACCTTGTGTCTTTCAACTAAACTATTTCTGTTTCTATATTATCTTTGGCAGGCTTTTTAGCTTTAGACTTATGATCACTTGCTGGAGAAGGACGACGTAATTCCTCATCGGCAAAATCGTCTACCTTAATGATTGCTTGTCTTGCCAATTCAGCTTCTTCTAATTGTTTCGCTTCTGCTTCAGTCAGAAGACCACAGTGTAATGCTTCTGTAATTTGTTCCAAGAAGGTAAGTGATTTTAGTACATGATCTTTTACCGCTTTCATGACTTTTTTCTCTAACTCTTCGACCGCACAAATTTTGTGGAATGCCTCTTCAAGTCGACCTAATGGGCAATTAGCAAGAGCCTCCTTATAGACTAGACGAGTTAAACGTGTTCGCGTCTCATTAGGCTCAATTAAGATTCTTGCTAATTTATGGCCTAATCGATCATTAGGTTTATTTCTTCTATTACCCAAAGGTTTTAGAACGAGACGTAACACCATTCGTGCCCAGCGTGCGGGGAAGTTAATAATAACTTCATGCATGGCAGTCTCACATTCGTGTAATAGTTGTTGGCAGCACCATTGAACTATGGGTAAATCTGCTTTGGGTTCCCCATCTTCATAGAAGCGTTTCAATACAGCTGAAACCATATATAAGGAACTTAGCATATCACCCAAGCGAGCTGATAGTTTTTCTCGACGCTTTAGCTCGCCACCGAGTATAGCCATAGAAAAATCAGCAAGGAAAGCCAAGTTAGTACTGTATTTATGAACTAACTGGTAATATCGTTTAACACTACTTGCTGGAGCTTTAGTCATCAACGCGTCAGTCCAGGCAAAAATTACAGATTTAGTGAGATTAGCTATTATAAAACCGGCATGGCCAAAAAATACTGCATCAAACTCAGTTAGATCATTGTTGCGTACACTTTCTAACTCTTTAAACACATAAGGATGGCAACGTATTGCTCCTTGACCAAAGATAATTAGATTGCGAGTCAGGATGTTAGCACCTTCTACAGTAATACCAATTGGCGCTCCTTGATACCCTCTTCCTATATAGTTATTGGGACCAAGACAAATCCCTTTACCACCATGGATATCCATGCCATCGCAACCGATCTGACGAGCACGCTCGGTAGTATGATATTTTAATATTGCTCCTGCAACAGAAGGTTTGGCGCCGTGATCTATCGCTGCGGCAGCCATAGTTAAGGCAGCATCAATAATATAAGTGCTTGCAGCTATTCGCGCCAAAGGCTCTTCTATTCCTTCAAATTTACCTATAGATTGATTAAATTGTTTACGAATACGAGCATAGGCACCTGATGCTAATGCTACTGCTTGAGCTCCGCCATTAGCACTGGAGGGTAACGAAATGGCTCTACCGGCACTGAGGCACTCCATCAACATACGCCAGCCATGCCCAGCTTTCTCTACACCACCAATCAAATAATCCATAGGAATGAAAACATCTTTACCTTGAGTTGGACCATTTAAAAATCCACTATTTAAGGGAAAATGTCTACGCCCTTTAACCACTCCAGGGGTTTCAGCAGGAATAAGCGCGCAAGTAATACCAATATCCTCTCCCTTACCTAATAAATTATCAGGATCAAACATTCTAAATGCGAGACCAATTACTGTGGCCACAGGACATAGGGTAATATAACGTTTATTCCAATTTAAACGTATACCAAGTACTTGCTCCCCATTAAACTCCTGCTTGCACACTATACCCATATCGGGAATTGAAGCAGCATCAGATCCAGCATTAGGGCCAGTCAAAGCAAAGCATGGAATTTCACGACCATCGGCCAAACGAGGTAAATAATAATTTTTTTGTTCTTCAGTACCGTACTTTAACAAGAGCTCCCCTGGGCCTAAGGAGTTAGGTACGGATATAGTCGTTGCTGCAGTAATAGAACGACCATAAATTTTGACTAAAATAGACATTTGCGCTGTGGCAGAAAACTCCAAACCACCATAACGTTTAGGAATAATCATGCCCAGAAAACGATTGTCTTTGATAAATTGCCACACTTCAGGCGGTAAATCAGTTCGATTATGGGTAATGTCCCAATCATCAAACATGGAACACAGCTGGTTAACAGGTCCATCTATAAACGACTGTTCTTCTTGGGTCAAATGGACTACAGGTGCATTTCTGAGTAGTGAAAAATTAGGAGTGCCACTGAATAAATCACCTTCCCAGCTTACTGTACCCGCTTCCAAAGCCTCGCGCTCCGTAGACGACATGGCAGGCATTGCTTTACTAACCGTTTTAAATAGATGTTTGGACAGTAATTTTCTTCTGAGTGGTTTTATCGCACTCAAAATCAAAATAACTTCTATAGACCATATGAGCGCCCCGGTAAAAAAGCCTGGAGTACCATATCTCATGACTAATGCAGTAAAAAGTGAAAAGCTAATCGCCCATACTGAAATTGAGGCTTGTCGGGTTAATAAAATCCCTGCGGCCGATATTGTCGCAAGTATTAAAATAGCGTGTAACACTCTGCTTTCTCCTTATTTGTACTAGAGGCTTTGTAAATAGCCCCTAGCCTAAATTAAAATCCAATATTTAGGAACGGGCACGTTCCTTATAAATTATAGTGCATCTACGACTGCTATTATCTGTTTTGCAACAGTTTCAGGGTACTCCATTGGAAATAAATGCGTTCCCTTAGTTTTAACACATTTTATATTAAAATGGTTTTTCATATAACGCACGTCCATCCTATCAACTACAGTGCTTTTATCGCCATATATCAATGCAGAAGGCGTTTTCAGTTTCCCTTGATACTGGGGAATAACATGAGGAATAGTACGATAAATTTGATATTCAATATGTCTATCAAAACGTAAATAATAACCATCCTCTTTGTATTCTAAACCGTAAGTAATGTAATCATTCAAACATTCATCAGTGAATGTTTTAAATAAATCTCTGGTTCTTAAATAAGAAATTAGTTGATCGCGATTTTTCCAGTAGTTTCTTCTTTCTTTAGTTCTGTATGCTGGAGTAACCCTATCTATAATCCCTAGAGACTTTGCCAGTTTTACCATATTAGATTTAAATGGTCCAATAAGTGGTGAGTCCAGCATAATTACTTTCTTAAATAATTTGGGTTCATCTATTGCAGCCAATAAACTTAATACACCACCTAAAGAATGTCCAACAGCAATGACCGGCTGATCCGCTTGCTTTTTAACACTTTCAACAACTTCTTTAATTAAATTATGCCAATTCTCCCCTACTGGATATTTAGGATCATGCCCTATTCTATCTATATAGCAATAGTCAAATCGTTTCTCTAAATGATTGAGCATCTGTTTGTAACACAGTGAAGGAAATCCATTACCATGAGCGAAATGGATTAACTCTCTCATTGTCGCACCATTCGTTTACTTTCGGCTTTCAAGGCAGATACACCCAAACTAAAATATATAGCCACTATTCCAACTAAAATAAAGCCAAAACCTGGAAATACTGCATCTGCCGTTAATATCAAAATTAAGGCGAATAGCATAGGAGTTGTAGCTACCATAAATAACCGACAGGATTGCTGAAATGCAACTTGAAAGGAAAAAAAGGTGCGCGAAAAAACTTGACCTAAAAAAGCAAAGACTAAAAACATCACTATGAACATGGAATAAAACATAGCCACTATTACGGGGTAAATAAGCGCTAATGCAGCATATTTTAAGCCATACATACTGTTTTCTTCGACTATCTTTTTGCCATTAAAAGCAAAATTAGACCCTTTACCAAAAGACTGAGAAAGCGGTACCCCAGAATCCAAATCAGGCGTGGCCGAGGCAAATAACTGAGGGGTTGGAATTCTAAAAGACACCTTATCCTTATTGATAAGAATATTCATATACGGGTATTCATGACTAAATTGATCTACTTTTCCGGTAGTATCGATTACTAAAACCACCTGATTTTTTTCATTTTTAATGAAGTATGGCATAGGCTTATCAAATGACACTTCCCCATTCTGTACATAAATAGTGGGCAATAGTAACAATGGCTCAATAATTTGCTCATTAAACGATTGATTTAAATTAATACTCACTCTTATAGCAAAAGGAATTGAAAAAATAGCCACCGTAAAAAGCAAATAGAGCAAGCCCATTCCTCGCCAACGCTTGCCTACATCGACGTATAAGCGTGTTGAATAAAAAGACATATACAAAGCCTTCCAATAGCTATAGGCAGGCGCATCAATTGGTTTTAATTTATTTTTTATTTTACTCACGCCACTCTCCAATACGTTTACCTGTTTGAGGGTTAAAAACATGTAACTTTAATTTAGGTAGTTCAACATGTATTATTTCATTTACAAAAGAATGATCTGCCGAAATACGCAAGTTAAAGCTCGCACCAGTTATAATGCATTTACCCCGAATCAGTTTATCAGCGCCCATATCATCAACAAACTCAATGCGAAGCGCAATACTTTGACTCTGCTTTGATGAACACAATTGAATATGTTCTGGTCTGATGGCTAATGTCAAAGGGGTTTTATCCTCTATAATTTCAGTCCATTGTGGAGCAACATATTCAATACCTAAATTAGAATGGACAGTATTAGTCTTCTTATCAAATACAGCCGAAATAAAATTAATTGGGTAATGTCCAGTAAATCCAGCAACAAAGAGTGTTCCCGGATTTTGATATAAATCCTGAGGTGTTCCAATTTGTTCTACAATCCCCTGATTTAATACTAAAACTCTTTCAGCCATGGTCATCGCTTCTGTTTGATCATGGGTTACATATAAACTGGTTGTATTCAATTGCTGGTGCAATCTTTTAATTTCGTGACGCATTTCTGTTCGTAATTTGGCATCCAAATTAGATAATGGCTCATCAAATAAAAAAACGGAAGGTGAACGGACTATTGCTCTCCCCATAGCCACTCTTTGTTTTTGCCCCCCGGAGAGTGCTTGTGGCTTTCTCTCTAAAAAAGGAGTTAACTGCAACAATTTAGCCACTTCAGAGACTCTTTGAGCAATGTCTTTTTTATTGAAACCTCTCATTTTTAATGCGTAAGCCATATTATCAAAGACAGTCATATGCGGATAAAGAGCATAACTTTGAAAGACCATGGCCATGTCTCTTTTCGCCGCTGGCACTTTATTAACCGAGTGGTTATTAATCTGAATTGTTCCCGAGCTTATTTCATCTAACCCAGCAATAAGCCGTAATAAACTCGATTTACCACAACCTGAAGGACCAACAACAACCATGAACTCGCCTTTCTTAATGCTGACATTCACTTTGTTCAAAATAGTAGTTGAACCAATATGTTTTGAAACGTCTATTAAATCAACAGTCGCCATGCTTATTTTAATCCTTTTTCAAACCATCGTTGCATTAACATCACTACCATACAAGGAGGAATTAATGCAATTAGTGCCACAGTCATAATATAGTGCCATTCAGGCACTTGATCTGCCACACCGGCTAAATAACGAATACCCATTACCACAGTTGCCATTTTAGTTTCTGTGGTAATTACTAAAGGCCATAAATACTGGTTCCACCCATAAACAAATAAAATAACAAATAAAGCGGAAATTTGAATTCTAGATAAAGGTAAAACTATATCGAAAAAAAAGCGAATTGGCCCAGCCCCATCTAACTTTGCTGCATCAACTAACTCTTTAGGAATTGTTTTAAAGAACTGACGAAATAAAAAAGTTCCAGTAGCGGATGCCAGTAAGGGTAAAGTTAATCCAGAAAATGAATTCAATAACCCAAAAGAGGCAATCACTTGAAAGGTAGGGACAATTCTTACCTCAACAGGCAGCATCATCGTAGCAAAAATTAATGCAAAACATGTTTTTTTAAAAGGAAAATCAAAATACACCAGAGCAAAAGCAGAACTCAACGCAAGAATAATTTTGCCTAAAGAAATAGCAAAAGCCATTACGAAACTATTTAATAGCATAGACGTCAAAGGTTCTCCACCGGTTACTGATAATCCTTTGGTCAACACACTATGTATATTTTTAAAAAATGAAGTACCAGGGATAAACGGGAGCTGTGATTGCATTATGGTTGCCCCCTCACTACTTGCTGCGACAATGGCAAGATATAAAGGCAGCAGCATGAGCATAATAAATAAAATTAAAATAGTATGAGATATCAAGTGATTCAATAGTTTCATTCGTAATGAACCTTCTTTTCAAGATATCGAAACTGTAACAGGGATACGACTCCCACTATAATCATTAATAAAACTGATTGTGCTGATGAACTACCTATATCCATTCCTACAAAACCATCTTCATACACTTTATAAATTAAGTTTGTTGTACTATTACCTGGTCCACCATGAGTCATTACTTGGATAATACCGAAGGTGTCAAAAAAACCATAGACTAAATTCATAATTAGGAGAAAAAAGGATGTGGGCGATAATAAAGGCATAATGATTTGCCAAAATCGCTTCCATGACGAAGCGCCATCCATAACAGCAGCATCGATTAAATTTTGAGGTACTGCCTTAAGTGCTGCAAAGTAAAATAAAAAATTATAACTAAACTGTTGCCAGCTTGCTGTTAAAATAATTACCAACATGGCTTGTTTCGCGTTATTCACATAATCAAAATGAATTCCTAAAGAATGTAATAATTGAGTTAACCAACCTAGTGTAGGGTGGCATAAAAAACGCCATAAAATGGCCGCAACAGCTGGAGCTATAGCATAAGGCCAAATTAATAATGATTTATAAACAGCTTGGCTTTTAGTTCTATTGCTTACCAAATAAGACATAATGAGTCCGAGGCTCATAGTAAAAAAAGTCACGCTAATGGCGATAACGAAGGTCACCCAAACGGCCTTAGCATAAGCAGGGTCAGAAAATAAATCAAAAAAGTTAGTCAATCCAGCAAAATATTGATGCAGTCCGAATGAGTCAGTATAAAAAAATGATTGCTTTAACGCACCACAAGCAGGCCAAATAAAAAACACTAAAGTAACAAGAAGTTGTGGCGCTATAAAGAGCCAAGCATAAAAATTCTGATGATTAAATTTCGCCATTAGCCAACCAAGACCCTATTCAAAGTGAGATTATATAGCTATTTATAAGAATTATGCGAGTGCTATAAATATTAATAATCCTAAAAATTGAACTCGTAGTGTAGTAGAAGGCAACTGCTTTTTTTAGGATTATGTAGTATAACTAAATATAATGAACAATAGACGAGAGCTCCCACGTTGAGAACCCTGTGCTAGCAGGGGAGCAACCTAGATCGGAACAAAAGCAGGGATTACTAAGGGCTTGTCACAAAATAAAATAATTGGAGGGATTCATTTTGCGTTATATCTATATTAATAACCCAGGTCCTGAAAGCCACCTAGAGATAGTTGAAGGCCCCAAGCCCAATTACACTGAAACGCAAATTTTAGTACGTGTCAGAGAAACGGCATTAAACCGCGCAGACTTAATGCAACGTCAAGGGAAATACCCTCCGCCGAAGGGAGAATCCAATATTCCGGGTCTCGAAGTAGCCGGCGATGTTATCGCTGTTGGTAGTGAAGTGAAACAGTTCAAACCTGGTGATAAAGTCTACGGCCTAGTCGGTAGTGGGGGCTATGCTGAATACTGTTCTGTCGAGGCATCACTAGCCCATCTTATTCCGGATCATTGGAGTTATACTCTTGCAGCGGCGCTGCCCGAGTCCCTGACTACTGTGTACGCTACTATTTTTGACCTTGGCCACTTACAAACAGGGCAAACTCTATTAATTCATGGAGCAGGGAGTGGGATAGCCTCTTTAGCCATACAGATGGCTAAACTCATTAAAGCAAAAGTTATTACTACAGTGGGAAATAGCAATAAAATAGACAAAGCACGTGCTCTAGGTGCAGATCAAATCATAGAATACCGAACCAATGATTTCGCTGATTTAATAGAACAAGATAGTGTCGATCTCGTTCTCGATTTTGTTGGTAGCGATTATTTTAATAAACACCTTCTTCTTCTTAAACCGCAAGGTAAATTAATTCAAATTGCTTGTCTTAAAGGACGCACAGCTGAATGTGATTTAGCCCTACTCATGCGTAAGCGCTTGCAGATAATAGGATTTGTTCTTCGCTCACAAAGTCTGGAAGAAAAAGGTAGATTATGGAAACTGGCTCACGAGCATTGGTTTAACTTTCTTGCTAATCAAGAAATAGCGCCCATTATCGATAAGGAATATCCATTTGAAGAAATGGATCAGGCTCAACAATACATGCAATCTGGGGAGCTTTTTGGAAAAATTGTGGTGCATATTTAAGTGACTATAAAATAGCTTAGATCCAAACGTAGTCCATATTAGCTTTAGTGTGATACAAACTACAAGGACGAAGAAGGAAAACCATGTCCCCACTTTTAGAAAAACAACTACTCGCTTACAAAAATGGAACAGTTGCAGAGCGTAAAAAGATACTATTAAATATTATCTCTGTTGTATCTGCACTCTCCCCAGATACAGCCCCAAATAAGGAGATAATTAAAAAATACGAAGCATTATGCCGAGCAGCAACAATCATTAATTATGCTGACGTTTTAAGAAGAATGGAGCACCAAGAGTATTTTGATATTTTAATTGATTTTGTTCGCATGCCGTTATCTGGTGAGTTTACGGATTTAAATAATTACTTTGAATTCCATCCCACTGCCCCTCAAATGCGCCTAAAATGCCCAATCAAAGAAATTCCAGCTCATATTTGGCAATTGTTTCGCGAAGCACAGGAGTCCTATTTACAAACCAATGGTAAGTCTCATTTATTTGATTTAAGACAATTAGATATTAATAACCCTCCGCCCAATCAATTGTATCCTATTCAAATTCAAATGGGCGCCAAGTTATACAATGAAGCGGTTGATAGAATATCTGTAAATTCTCAAGGAAAATATCGTTTTGTAGAGCGCTTTGGTTTTTACCTTCTACCTGGTGGAGGCATGGTAGAGCTATCAGACAAAAAGCAAACACATACTTTATTGCATAGAATGCTTGAAGAACATCTAGAGGAAGAACATGCCAATCTTTATATAAAAGCCGTTGCTCTTTATGATACCATCGATAAAGAACGATTTAATGAAGTTCTTTTCAGCATATTCGCCAATAAAAAGCCCCCTATTTTCTCTAAAGAGCTCATAGAGCAATTGCACCATATTTGCATCAAAGAAACTAATAACTCCCGGCGGTTAAAAGAAATCATCACGCTCATTGATTTAGAAATACGAACAACAAAAAACTATGACATAAACTCCATAAACAATCAAAATTATCTCCGCGCACTCATTGAGCTGCGCGCTGCTGTTCAAGTTAAAACATTTGAATGTACACCTCTATTTGTCGAAGCCTTGACTTACATTACAAGAAATACGAAATGTATAGACATTCAACAATACCTGGACACACGAGTTTTAGGCGGTTTTCAAATATCTCATAGTTTTATTATGACAGGTAAACCATTAGAAGAGTGGTTTAAAAATAAATTCGAAGAAATGGAGGGGGAGTTTGGAGATGATATTACTGGTTTTACAGTACAACACATAACCTTATTACATGCATTAACATTATTTAGAAAAATTAAGTATTCTCACCTATTAATTGCTTTAGCTTGTCAGAGAGAATGTATTAATAATGGAACACTGAATGAACAAGTTATATGGAGCCCTGAACAATTTAAGAAAGCCTGCGAGGAAATTATTTCCGAGGCCAAGAGCATAGCTACATATTAACTACTTTTTTCTTTTCTAATCTCAAGGTCCTTTCCAGTAACTGGGTGTATATAGGTTTATTATTAGCTAATTGCACCACAGTGGTCGATGTAATACAAGTAATCATCAAAGGCAAAATTAACATGTAATTTTGAGTCATTTCAACGACTAAGATTACACCTGTAATCGGTGATCGGACTGTAGCAGCAAATAAAGCACTCATGCCTGCAATAGCAAACATTCCGGGTTGAATTGACAAATCCATAGTCATCCACTGAAATATATGGCATATAGCAAGACCTAGCAGAGTACCTAAGGCCAGCATAGGAGCAAATATCCCCCCAGGAACACTTGTTGAATAGCACATTAATGTAGTAAAAAAACGAATAACTAATAAAAGAAATAAAATACTAATACTGGGTGATAAGGTAAGCGCCTGATTAATAATTTCATAGCCGCCACTAACCGTCGGTGGGTATAATCGCGCCAGATACCCTACCAATAAACCAACAACCAAAATGTAAAATAATTTAAATTTTGAGCTAAATTTATCTAATCGCTCCAAAGTCCACATGAGTCCTATATTAAATATCAGTCCGACTAAGCCCACAATAATACCAAAAACAAGAAACAACCAAAGTGAACTTAAATTTGGTAAATCAAACAGTTGCATTTGAATAGCCGGCTGAGAACCAACGCAAATATTCAGAGTGATAGTCGCCATGACACAAGTAATCACCACCATCTTAAAATTGGTAAAAGAATAGTTAAACTGATTACGCATTTCCTCCATAACAAATAATACCCCTGCCAACGGAGCATTAAATGCTGCAGCTAAACCAGCTGCTGATCCAGCAGCAATTAAAGTATCACATCGATGCCGGGTTAATTTAAATAACTCCCCAAGCATAGCACCTAGATTTCCACCCATTTGAATGGTGGGCCCCTCTCTACCGACAACCATTTTCGCGCATATAGATAAAATACCAGAAAAAAATTTAACAGGAATTAATCGTCGCCAAAAAATAGGTCGTACGTGCAACAAAGTCCCTTCAATTTCAGGAACACCACTTCCTGAGGCTTCTGGCGCTATATATTGTACTGAAAGCCAGGCAATAAAAACCATCAGCATAGAAATGACCGCTGAAAGCAAACCTGTAGGCCAGTTATGCTGATCAACGAAGGCATATAAAGAAGACAATCCTCCATTAAGCTGCACTATAGCGACCTGAAACAATGAAGCAATTAAACCTGTGAGCACCCCTAGAAATACAGAAATAACATACAGCTTCAGAGTTTTGCTTTTCATTTTAGCATCCTCATCAAATTAGTAATGATTTTCATTCCGGCTTGATTAGGTAAAGATAAAATAGTCTCAGGATGAAATTGAACAGCATGTATAGGTAAGCTTTTATGAGATACGGCCATAACAATACCATCTTCGCTCATAGCAGTCACCGTTAGCTCTTGGGGAACTGCTTTTAATCGGGCATAAAGCGAATGGTATCGACCCGCTTTAAATGTTTCACCTAAACCCGAAAAAAGACCGTCAGAATCTGATACCTTTATTATTGATGCCTTTCCATGCATAGGATAATCCAATACATCAAGAACACCACCAAAATATTCAACAATCCCTTGAAGGCCTAGACATACACCAAATAGAGGAATATTTTGCTTGATAATCTCAGCTATGGTTTCTGATAATTTGAAATCACTGGGTTTACCTGGACCTGGAGAGAGTACGACTAAATCGTAATGACTTTCTTGCAAATAACTCAATGCTTTATCAAAACGGATTGTCCTCACCTCTGCGCCCGTTTGGCGAATGTAATTTGCTAAAGTATGGACAAAGGAATCTTGATGGTCGACAAGCAAAACTCGTCTTCCCTTTCCTGTTAGAGGCAAGTTCTCCGTTTCTTTTTTATTCTTTATTTCTCTACTTTGCAGCATATCCAAAAAAGCAGAAGCTTTTAAACGAGTTTCTTGTTCTTCTGCTTCAGGAATAGAATCATAAAGTAAGGTGGCTCCGACACGAAGCTCTGCAACCCCCTTCTCAATACGAACCGTTCTTAGTACTAATCCAGTATTCAGATTACCATCAAAACCAAACCATCCCACAGCCCCTGCATACCATTTACGGGAGGATTTTTCGTGCTGTTCTATAAAGTTCATAGCCCAGATCTTAGGAGCACCAGTCACCGTAACTACCCACATATGGGTTAAAAAAGCATCCACCGCATCAAAGCCATCCCTCAAGATACCCTCAACATGATCAACCGTATGAATCAAGCGAGAATACATCTCAATTTGCCGTCGGCCGATGACTTTCACACTACCCGCCTCACAGACTCTTGATTTGTCATTGCGATCAACATCAGTGCACATTGTTAGTTCAGACTCTTCCTTGGGCGAATCAAGTAATGTTTGAATATTCAACGCATCTTCAATGGCATCGTCCCCTCGCTTAATTGTTCCTGAAATGGGACAGGTTTCCACCCTTTTTCCTTGAACTCGTACATACATTTCAGGCGACGCGCCAACCAGATATTCTTCTTCACCCAAATTAATAAAGAAACCATAGGGTGAAGGATTAATGCGGCGCATTTTGTTAAATAATGAGGAAGGCTGCTCCGTATAATGACTATAAAATGTTTGACTCGGCACTACTTCAAATAGATCACCACAGGCAAAACGTTCTTTAGCTTTATCCACTACAAGAGCGTATTCCCCCAACTCATGATCGCCATTTTTATCAGGTTTATTTATTGATTGATAAGGTAAATAAACGCCTTCTCTTGCCAGAGATTGAGTTGATTTCCCGTGGTAATGAAAATCATAACGTCTGACATAGGCTTCTTCTTTACGATGATTGACAATAAAAATTTCATCTGGCAAATAAAGAACCATATCTCTTTGTTGTGGATCACGTGTTTTATGTCGTTCTAAATGTTCAAACTGGTAAATAAGGTCAAAACCAAAAGCACCATATAAACCTAGATGAGGATCTTCTTCCGATTTAAAAAAGGCTAGTAATAACCGGATGATACTAAATACTGAAGGCTGGTGGCTTCTCTCCTCTTCGCTAAAGAGATGCTGAGAGGGCTTCATTTTAACCTGACATAACACATTACTATGGGCTAATATTTCCAAGTTATTTTGGCTAGCCAGTAATGGATGAATAAATGCCAATAATACTTCGCCACGTTGGTTTAACGCTTCTAAACTAATCAGATTTTGTTTACAGATAATAGCTAGAGGTGGGTTATAAAATCCCAAATCCCAACAAGTATAACGCCCAGGATATTCAAAGCTAGAGGCAAAAAGAGCCCCTCTTTGAGAATCAATGCACTCAATAAGAAATTTTATACCTTGATGGTAATCCAAAGACTCTTGCGACAATTCAATATGGACCCCACCTTGCGTTTTATACTGTTGTAGCATGGATAACACACTCTATTTAATTATTAAGAACTGCTATTCATTCTACTGTAAAACAGTTGTAGCGCAAGATATTCCAAGAACCATCAGCAATTACCACTTTGAAAAACCTGTTCCAGTAAAAGGGATTAAAACCCAATCCTTTCGCAAACACACATACAGCCATCCATAGCGTCCTAAGGTTTGCGAAAGGATTGGGTTTTACCTAGATCGTAGGAGAAAGTGAGAATTGCTGAGGAACCACTTCATTTTTAGCGTGTTCACTATATAATAGATCTCTTTCCAAACTCACTGTGGGCAATTTCTCTTCATAGTAGAGTTTAAAAAGAGATCTAATAAAGCACTTTCTATTGGGATGACATCATGACTATTTCTCAAAAAGATTTAGAAAAAATCGCAGGTTTAGCTTATTTGGATAGCGAATCTTCTTCTACAACGCAACTAGCGCACGATGTCAATGCCATAATGGATTTTGTGGATCAATTATGCTCCGTTGATACACAAAATGTAGCGCCTCTTTTCCACCCATTTGCACTACATCAACGTTTGCGAATGGATGTTGTTACTGAAGAAGATTGTATTCGTGAGCTTGAAGAAATAGCTCCATTGTTTGAAGACGATTTATATTTAGTGCCTAAAGTCTTAGAGTCGGATAAATAATTATGGAACAACTTACGCTAAAACAACTATCCCAGGCCCTGCAGCAAGGTAAACTCTCCAGTGTTGAATTAACCAAACACTATATAAATAAAATCCATAATAATAAGGAACTCAATGCATTTATTAGTCTCGATGAGGAGCGTGCATTGGCCCTTGCACAACAAGCAGACATAGATTTAAAAAAGGGGGCAGCTAAAATCTTAACTGGTATCCCTATGGCACTTAAAGATTTATTTTGTACCAAAGAAATGAAAACGACCTGCGGCTCCAAAATGTTAGCGAACTTTCAATCACCCTATGAGGCCACGATAACGAAAAAATTAAAAGAGCAAGGAGCCATTCTTTTAGGTAAAACCAACATGGATGAATTCGCCATGGGCTCTGCCAATGAAAACAGTTATTTTGGGGAGGTAAAAAACCCTTGGGATAATGAACGTGTACCAGGCGGCTCTTCAGGTGGTTCAGCAGCAGCGGTTGCGGCAAGACTAATTCCTTTTTCCATAGGCTCTGATACAGGCGGGTCGATACGACAACCCTCAGCATTTTGTGGCATTAGTGGTATCAAGCCTACGTATGGCCTGGTCTCTCGCTATGGCATGGTTGCATTTGCTTCAAGCCTTGATCAGGCAGGGCCTATGGCAAGAAGTGCCGAAGACCTTGCTATTATTCTCCAAGCATTAGCTGGTTTTGATCCACTAGACTCCACATCAGTAGAACACTCTCTTCCTGACTATTATGCAGAGCTGAAAAAGCCTTTGAATAAACTCCGTATTGGTCTGCCCACCTGTTTCTTTCAACCCCAAGTCGATGCAGGAATACAAAAAGCCATTCTTGCTGCAGTTAATGTATTCAAGGATCTTGGCGCTGAGGTTGTCGAAATAGAATTAAAACTCCAGCCCCTGTGGGTTCCTTGTTACTATGTTGTAGCTTGTGCCGAGGCCTCTTCTAATCTTTCTCGTTATGATGGATTGCGTTTTGGGCACCGTAGTTCTAAAGCTACTAATTTAACAGAACTCATCACTAATTCACGCAGTGAAGGTTTTGGCATTGAGGTCAAACGTAGAATCCTGACTGGAACTCATGTTTTATCTGCAGGATATTTTGATGCGTACTACGTTCAAGCGCAAAAAATCAGGCATTTGATCCAAAAAGAATTAATCGCCCATCTCAATTCAGTAGATGTTATTTTAGGCCCAACAACACCTACCACGGCCTTTAAATTAGGTGAAAAAATAGCCGATCCTATTCAAAATTATTTAGCGGATGTATTTACTGTTGCGGCCAATCTAGCAGGCTTACCCGCACTATCCATTCCTACAGGATTTGACAATAATTTACCTATAGGTCTGCAGTTAATGGGAAAACATTTTAGTGAAAGTCACTTACTTAATCTGGCACATCACTATCAATTACATACCAACTGGCACTTAGCCAATCCAAACGAGTAAAGGTGATTTATGGAATGGGATACCGTTATTGGTCTTGAAGTTCATGCTCAATTAAAAACACAGTCTAAACTGTTCTCAGGAGCATCAACCGCCTATGGCGCTTCACCTAACTCGCAAACCTGTTTTGTGGATGCTGGATTGCCTGGGGTTTTGCCTGTGCTTAATCAGCAAGCGGTTGTCATGGCGATTCGATTCGGTTTGGCAATTGATGCCGATATTAATGACCTATCAGTTTTTGAAAGAAAAAACTATTTTTATCCTGATTTACCTAAAGGTTATCAAATTAGTCAATTCCAAAAACCCATAGTGAGTAATGGACAGTTAAAAATTAATTTAGACGATGGTAGCGAAAAAGAAGTTAAAATAATACGTGCTCATTTAGAAGAAGATGCCGGAAAATCCTTACATGAGATGCATTCTGAATATACCGGAATAGATCTAAATAGAGCAGGCACACCATTACTTGAAATTGTTACCGCCCCCTGCTTATATTCTATTGAGGAAGCAATTAAGTACTTAAAAGCCTTGCATCAATTGGTACGATTCTTGGGAATTTGTGATGGCAATATGCAAGAGGGATCATTTCGCTGTGATGTGAATCTATCACTAAAGCCCAAAGGCTCTTCTGTTTTAGGCACCCGAACTGAACTTAAAAACCTCAACTCGTTTCGTTATATTGAAAAAGCAATAGCTTTTGAACAAGCACGACATCAAGATTTACTAGAGAATGGAGAATCTATTATTCAGGAAACACGTCTCTATAATCCGGATACGGACTCCACACATACCATGCGTGAGAAAGAGAATGAAAATGACTACCGTTATTTTCCTGATCCGGATTTGCTCCCTATCCAAATAACTTCGGAGCAAATTGCTGAAATTAAAAGTAACTTGCCTGCTTTACCCGAGAAGATTTATAGTGAATTGCAGCATATACCAGCATTAAACGACGAAGATTTTAACTTTATCCTTTCCTCCCCTGCGGCTTACCATTTCTATAAAGAAATTAAAGTATCTACTAAGGCCTCTGATAAAATCATTATTAACTGGTTGAAGGGCCAATATGCCGCTGCATTAAATGAACAGCAGTTAACTTTTGATGCCAAACTCCCCATTTCTGCAAAAACTATGGCGAACCTTTTAGATAAGCTGCATGATAATGCTATTTCTTCAAATATTGCTAAAAATATTTTCACCAACTTATGGAACGGTGAAGATGATATTGATGCCATTATTCAACGTGAGGGTTATCAACAAATGAACAATAGCGCAGCCTTAGAAGAGATGGTAGTCAATGTTATTCAGCAATATCCTGCGCAAACAACGGAGTATAAAGCTGGAAAAGAAAAGCTTTTAGCGTTTTTTGTAGGACAGATTATGAAGCAAACTAAGGGGCAAGCTAATCCTGAACAAATTACCACGTTGTTAAAGAAACACCTTAGTTCGTAGGCCTGCAATGGCGTCAACTTAAGCCTGAGTAGCCTGGTTGCTTACAACCAAGATTATGCATTGAGCCACACCCTACCTGGTTGCGAGCAACCAGGCTACAAAATGAAAAGCGTTACAAAAGTCCCGCTTCCTAACGGTCTCGGCTCAGATTGTTCCGGATGTTATTGATAATTTATGGAATAATAAGGAAAAAGAGGAGTCGGTCGATAAGCCGGGTTCTGTCGTGAGCAATCATTCATCTAGGGCATGTGTCACCACATGCCTCAAGCAACCTACCCGAATCCCGTACGGGCCGCACGTTATGACATTACTGTCAAATGGATTCCTATTTGGTCTTGCTCCAGGTGGGGTTTTCCCTGCCACGACTGTTGCCAATCGCGCGGTGCGCTCTTACCGCACCATTTCACCCTTACCTGCTGTTACAAGAACAGACAGGCGGTATATTTTCTGTGGCACTTTCCGTGGGCTCACACCCCCCAGGCGTTACCTGGCACCCTGCCCTATGGAGCCCGGACTTTCCTCTCTTTGCTTCAAGAACAAAGAGCGACTGCCTAACCGACTCTGTTATCAATAGTAGCAGAATGCTTAGCACTTCATCAACATTAAATTTAAATAATAATGGAATTATTTGAGGATAGATGCGTTTTGCTCTCTCAAAAAGCATGGAACTAATTCAAGCCTATTTGAGAGAAGCAAACGTTTTGGAATCAAGGCAGCAAATGCCCATCTAAGAACTTAATCATACTGTGGCATTAACTAAAGATCACAAACGACATTGAATTAATGATGAAAATTCAAGTATATATTGCTTTTATAGCTTAGAAATCGCGTGTACCAATAAATTCATCATCAAAATAACGCTTTAACTTAGTACGTAATGTACCACGGCTCACGCCAAGAACTCGAGCAGCTTTTGACTGATTGTATCGAGTTAACTCCATTACAGTGCGGAATAAAGGCGCTTCAACTTCTTCAACAATTAATTGATATAAATTTAAATTAGCATCTTTATTGCCAACAGTAGTCAAGTACCCTTTAACAGCACTAATCACTTGATGCGAAAGTGCTTCATTTCCTTGCGCCACTTCTTGCATTACTGCACTCATTTTAATCTCCTAGTACAAAATTAACAAAATAATTTAGGTTTAGCAATTGTCCATACCAAACATCATGACCGATATAATATCAAATATTCCAAAGAGTGTAAACATTGTTTTAATGATATTCATTTATTAAGGGAAGATTAAGAAAATTTATTGTATCATTTTCGGAGAGATTGTAAAAATAAATGTATGATTTTTTTGAATATTCTATTGCACTGCACATAATGAATTAACAGTTAAAAATTTTATTTAAATTTTAATTTTTTTCAGAATAAAAAGACTTTATGGGTAAAATAATACCAATATAAATGGATAAAAAAAGACAACTATTCCCTGAGAATAGTTTTTTGCAATAAATAACGTCACTCCCACCCAATTATGGGTGAAGAGATAAATTATTAATCAATTGAATGGGTAATATTAATTCAAAAATAGGCATAGATCGTAATAGCTTAGACCCTCCATGTAGCAGGTAGCATAATATCTTTATTACAGAAAACATCTTTTATCTTTTTAAGGATAAGTTTAAATGATGTGGTGTGGACAAGCACCTTTTGTGTTTTTCTGTCAATTCCTTGCGTAAAAAACGCACGTACCAACGAAGTGTACATCCCTATAGTAAGGAGCATGAGGTAGATCCCAACAAAAGTATTAATAGATGTTAGGCTCTTGGCAATCTGGCGTAATGCAGTCTGTTCTCTCATGGCAGTCAAGCATAATATTTTTTTAGTATTATATTCGAGTGAACATTAAGTCAGCCTTAAGTAACACCTTTATTGATGAAAAAAACCTCTACGCAGAACAAAAATCGAATGCCCTCAGCCTACGTTCCGCGGCTTGTCCGCAGAATCCAGAATAGCCGCATTAGGAACGGATCCTGCAGGACAAGCCGCAGGACGTAGGGAGGACGAAATACAAGAAGCCATAACGGCATTAATCAACGGTGAAACTCTCACCACAACCACATTGGCCAGTCTGATTGGGATTATTAAAAACAAATTTATAATTAAATCCTTGTTTTACATAATCTACGTTCATATTTTTGAGAAATGGGTAGCTCGCTCTGTCAATACATACAACATACTCGTCAGATAAAGGCATAACCATATCGCCTTCTAAAGGAGTTTTTACATAATCAACAACATAAGAAAAACCTGAACATCCTGTTTTTTTAACAGACAAACGCACTCCCCTATGTTCTTGATCTTTAGAAAGATAGGAAATTAAGTGCTTTTTTGCTGATTCGCTAAAGTTAATCCCCGGTTTTTCATCAATAGTATGATGCATTACGACACTCATGATTTATAACCCTCAAATTTCTTTTTCATTAAAGTAAATACTTCTTTATAAACATCCTCGACTTGCAATGCAATCGGATATTGATTTTGCGGTATTTCTAATTCTTTAACTAATATCTGATATAACTGCTTATCTTGCGGGTTGTTCTTCTGATCAGATCTCCATTCTAAGCAATCTAATTTTTTACCCTCAATCTGTCGACATAACCATTCTAATGCGGCTATTACGTAAGGATTTCCCGTTGCTTTAAAACATGCCTTACGAATTAACGCATTTTCCGCGCATTGTACATATAAATCTATCCGTGTAATGCTCTGATTTTTCTGGATACTCACAAAATGTACCGTCAATGGCGCTTGCAAATCAAGAATACCCACATGCCTGGGCAGAAAAAAGCAGTCTTCTACTAGTTCATTATACATCATAGTGGTGATATTTTACGCAGCCGATTCACTTGAGTATGAATTATAGCAATAGCGCGCTGAATTTGCTCCTCTGTTGTAAAACGACCTATAGATAACCGTATCGAACTATGGGCTAACTCATCGGACAAGCCTAAAGCTTTTAATACATAAGAAGGTTGCACGCTGGCAGAAGAGCAGGCCGAAGTGGTTGAAACAGCTAAATCTTTTAACGCTAAAAGCAGAGAGTCGCCATCCAATCCAGGAAAACTGAAATTGAGATTTCCGGCAACCCTATGATGCTCATGCCCATTTAAACGAATACCCGGTAAATGTTTAATACCAGCCCATAATTGTTTTCTGTAATTCAAAATTCGCTTTTGTTCTTCTATGCGTGCATTTTCTGCAAGAGCAAAGGCAGTCCCCATTCCCACAATTTGGTGGGTTGCTAAAGTTCCTGAGCGCAATCCTCCTTCATGACCGCCACCAAAAGTTTGGGCTTGCAAGCGAATTCTTGGTTTATGGCGCACATACAAGGCACCTATGCCTTTGGGTCCATAATTCTTATGGGCTGAAAAAGACATCAGATCAACAGAAAGTTGATGCAAATCAATAGGAAGTTTCCCTGCACTTTGTGCTGCATCTATGTGAAAAATAATGCCCCTATTGCGTAATAACTCTCCTATTGCTGCTATGTCTTGGATGACACCAATTTCATTATTAACATGCATAATGGACACTAAAATAGTATCCTGGCGTAGTGCTCGCTCTAGTTGTTGGAGATCAAGTAAACCATCTGAACCGGACTCAAGATAAGTAACCTCAAACCCTTCTTTTTCAAGTTGATGAAAACTATCAAGCACCGCTTTGTGCTCGGTATTCATGGTAATTAAATGCCTTCCTTTATTTTTGTAAAAACGAGCAGCCCCTAAAATAGCCAAGTTATCTGCCTCAGTAGCACCAGAAGTGAACACTATATTCTGTATAGAAGCGTTAATTGAATCCGCAATTTCTCCTCGAGCTTGCTCAACTGCCATAGCCGCTTCTTTGCCATAAATATGCGTCGTCGATGCAGGATTTCCAAAACAACCATCAGGTCCTAAATATTTGATCATCCGCTCTACAACGCGCGGGTCGACTGGCGTTGTTGCCATGTAATCAAAATATATTGGCCTGTCGGTCATGTTAATCACTCCCTTCCTTTTTTCTCGCCCATTCCAATGATTTTTGAACTTGGCTCAACATCCCCCGCAAAATACTAACTTCCATTTTTTCTAAATTGACTCTATTAAATAGTCGCCTGACTCGTTGCATTAATCGACGAGTATTTGACTCCTTTAAAAATTGAATCTCTATAAATACCTCTCTTAAATGCTCATAAAATTGTTCTATTGCATCTGCCGTAGCATATTCATCACTACGCAAAGTCACTTCGGCTTTAGGTGATAGTGATTTCATTCGTAGCTCATACGCTACAATTTGTACTGCCTGTGATAAATTGAGCGAACTGTATTCAGGATTACTGGGTATATGAATGTGATAATGACATTTTAGTAATTCTTCATTAGTAAGACCCGAATGCTCTCGACCAAATACAATGGCGACTTGAGTTGTATCAGATTGCTCATTGATAAATTCAGCACAAGAAGGTGGCGTTAGACCAGGCAAAGATAGACCTCGGGGTCTCGCACTCGTTGCAAATATTAACTGACATCCAGTTAAAGCTTCATCCAATGAATCAGTAACGATTGCGTTCTCTAAAACATCATCAGCTCCAGCCGCCATTTCTCTCGCCTTGTTATCGGGAAAAGACTTAGGAGTCACCAGATAAAGGGAGTTTAATCCCATAGTTTTCATAGCTCGAGCAGTTGAGCCAATATTTCCAGGATGTGATGTTGCAATTAAAACAATACGAATAGAACTTAATTTCATAAAAAAACTTATATCAAATACAATGTATCACTATATCATAGCATTTATTGCCTAGATTTCACTCTGAATAAAAAAATGTCATAGTTTAAGCAACGCTTTGTACATCAAATTTGTACTGGATGTGATAGAATCGCTGATTTTGTAAATAACAGAGTATATCCATGGAACCACTTTTAAATATTGCAATAAGCGCCGCACGGCAAGCAGGCGAGATAATTATACGTCACATGGAGCAAGTGGATAGGCTTAAAATCACCGCTAAAAATGGTAATGAATATTTCAGCGAAGTGGATATCAAAGCAGAACAAGCAATCATCAGTTGCATCCGCAAAGCGTACCCAGAGCATGGGATTCTCGCGGAAGAAAGCGGTTCTCAAGATGGTGATGGAGAATCGGTATGGATTATTGATCCCCTTGACGGTACCTCTAATTATTTACATAGCTTTCCTTTTTTCTCAGTATCCATAGCTTTAAAGGTTAAAAATAGAATTGAACATGGAGTGGTTTATGACCCTCTACGCCATGAATGCTTTGCTGCAAGCAGAGGTCGAGGAGCTCGCTTAAACGATCGAAGAATTCGCGTTTCCCAACAGACACAATTAAGTACCGCTCTTTTAGGCACAGGATTTTCTTCTAGAGATACCACTGTTAGTCAACGGTACTTACCTACTTTTGAAGCATTAATTGATAAATGCGCTGGTGTAAGAAAAACAGGTTCAGCTGCTCTTGATTTAGCCTATGTGGCTAGCGGTCGTTTGGATGGGCTCTGGGAGTTTGGACTCCGTCCTTGGGATATAGCAGCAGGATCATTATTAATAAGAGAGGCCGGTGGATTAATCAGTGATTTTCAGGGTAGTGATGATTTCCTGAGCAATGGCAACGTAGTTGCTGGGAATCCTAAAGTATTTAAGTCATTGCTCCAAACGATTTCGTCAGCATTGAAATAACGTAACCGTTCATACAATGGCGTCAACTTAAGCTGCGCGATCCGAGCCGCGCGCGTCAGCAAGCGGGTAACCTAAGTCAACATCCGCTCCCTAACGGTCGCGGCTCGGATTGTTCCCGAGGTTATTGAGAAGTCTTAAGTTGACGCCATTGCCTAAACGGTTACTATTTCAACTGTTTTTTTATATTTTTTGCTTTAAATTTTGTTCTTCTTGTTCAACCGCTCCACGAGATTCTGACTTGCTGTAAGGGAAGAACGCGCTATAACTTCCTACAGTAAACGTCCAGACAACAGCATTCACTAAGGATTTCAAAAGATTTCCTAGATAATCTCCCCAGCCTAAATCTCTTTCTAATACTTGTTTTGCTTTTGTAATTGCAGTGGCACAAGAGTCGTTGAATTTAGAACCAGCTACTTTCATATCAACACGCGGCTCCGTTAAAAGCGCTTCACGATATTCATCTCGAAAAGCGTGCAAATCATTTAACAATGTTCTTGCTGTGTCATAGGCCTCTGAAAAATGATGTTGATCAGTTTGGCCAATTTTAGTTTCAAGGGTTGCTATCGCTTGATTAATCCTGGATATCCTTTCTTTTACTAAATTTTGGTATTGTTGCTCTTTAAGCGTTTCACCTTGTGGTTGAGGAGTCGGTTGTTTTAATGTCCCAGTTTCCTGTTGCTTCTTAAGTTTATCGTCCTGCGTATTGAACAAATCATTCCATTCGGGCATCAATTTCTTTATTAACACTGCAGGCGTGTCTCCCAAGGTATCCTTGTTGTTCATATTTGAACCTTTTTGGATTAGCATCAGAGCTATTTTTTTATATTCAACTAATAATGGATGGCTTGAGTCATTCTTTTTAACTTTATCAGCTTGAAGTATTGCCCAGCATAAAGGGATGTTATCTTTAGCATCTTTCAAGTTAACATCGACGTTTAATTTAATTAATTGCTCAACGGCTTTAGAATCACCAGCAATTGCAATCATACTGAGTGGTGACGCCCCATAATGCTCTTCAAATGTAGCATTAAGCAAAGAAGGATAAACATTAATAATATCTATTACCTGGTCAAACTTTTTTTGTTTCAGCATCTCTAAAAGCTGTTCTTTTTTCTGGGCAGGTACAGAGATTGGATAATGATTAAAATTGCCAACCGCCTTCAATAATATTCCACCTTTTGATGCAGTATAATCAGACCAAGTCATATTAGGTTTTTCCGCAGGCACCACCCGATTATCAGCCGTCTGGTAAATGCCTTTCATACCAGTTAATGCTGGCATGGTATCGGTTGCAGCTCCCTTCACCCCATCATCGGTTTGACGAGCACCAGACCAATAATCATTACCAGGTTTAGACACATGATCCCAAGCTACAAGACTTACTAGTTTACATTGAGCATATTTAGCATCATATTGGCTCGGAGAGCACAATTGCGGTAATCCACCATTGGTTAAAGGGCGGGTTAAAAAATCAATATTACCAATCTTATTGGTGGCAGGCTCTTTATCGTAGTTATCATACCAAACAGCCTTTACTTGTGTTAATTGGCTACCATGTTCGGTTAACAAACGATGTAATGCTGTTGCAAATTCATTATGAATAATGCCGCTGAATTTACCAGAAAATTGACCACAGCCAATGCCGGGAAGCGTCACAAACAACTCTTCCCCTTTCTGAACTGCTGCAACATTGGCATGTAACAAACCAGGAAGTAAACGTCGTTCCAACATACGATAATATGCTTCGGAATTGAAAGTACCTCCAGGACACACCTCATCTAAGTCAGGTGTTTGATTATTAGTGGGAGGAGAACGCAATAAAGGACCAGGAACATAAACTAAAGTGACATCTAAAGGATTTTGATGGACTGCTGGTTTATTCCAAGCACCATTATCGTAAGCCTTAGTCGGAATAATACAGCTTATGTCTCCTAATAAACCAAGCTCTAAAGCACTCCAATTTTGATCTGGGCTATATACGGTACTCTCAGCAAAAATACAATCCGGTTTTGTTTGAATTAAACACTCAATAAATTGCTCATCGGTTAAACCATTTAAGTTTTTTTGGGCTAAGATATCTGCAAGATATTTACCTGCAATCGCTTTACCAGATAGTAAATCAATGCGGTATTGTTGGAACTTTTTAAGAGTTTCATCGCTACAAACAAAGGAATAAGCCGGCATATTATTTACTCAATTATGATTGGTATGGGAATTATAGTGTTTAATTATTAAGAAAAGATTAAGGCCACTAGCGACCAGGATCGAATATGCATAGAACAAAAATGAGAAGATCACTCAGGGCGTAGCCGTAACCCGGGATCGAAACCTAATTCGAGCTCGATCCCGGATTACGCTTCACTCCATCCAGGCTACAACAGCGGTATTTAGCTTATTTAAAGGGTCTATTTCAATCCTGATCTGGCGCCTAGTTTGAAAGATAATTCATCTGCCATAGCAGTGCCTAAATTTTTAGTCACTCGATCAAAAAGATTTTGCTTGTGGGTATAATCCACCACATGATCAATCTTAATATGCTCGCGTGCTAATTGACCACTACTAGCAAAGCCATCAATTAAACCAATAGTTAGCGCTTGTTCTCCAGTCCAGATTAATCCTGAAAACGTATCATCATCTATATGCAAACGGCTTCCACGCCCCTCTTTAACTCTATTAATAAACTGTTGGTGTACTAAATCGAGCATGACTTGGAGTTTTTGTTTTTGTGCGTCATTTGTAGGAGAAAAAGGATCTAAAAATGCTTTATTAGCCCCTGCTGTTTGTAATCTGCGAGATACACCAATTTTATTCATAGCATCAACAAAACCAAATCCACTATAAACCACCCCTATAGAGCCAACCATACTTGCGGGACTCGCATAAACTTCATCGGTAGCTGCAGCTACGTAATAAGCTGCTGAAGCACATAAATCAACACACACAGCATAAGTTTTTATATCGGGGTGCTTCTCTTTGTAATGCTTCAGAGTGTTGTACATGTATTCTGCTTGGACGGGGCTTCCTCCCGGACTATTGATACGAATTATTAATGCCTTTAGCTCTTTACTCTTATAAGCACTGTCTATACCTTGAGCAAAATCATCCGCATTGGCTCCCTTTGTATCAAAAATTTCGCCGTTAATATCGACTAACCCCACATGCGGTTTCAAACTTGCACCACTTTCCTCGCCACTCAATACCAATATATGGAACACACCATAAGCAATAAGAAGCAAAAAAATAATTCGCATTAGCCAACGCCAGCGGCGCCTTCTTTTTTGTTCCTTGATGTAATCAATAATGATCTTATTTAACAAGGCTTGCGAGTCCGTATTAGCATTAGCAGATGTTTCGTTATTCATAATGATGACTTGAAATATAAAAATTAATCCTCATTTTACGGTAGTAGGACAAAAATTAATACCCTAATCAAATTATTAATAAGGCCAAGCTATGAGAATGGATAAATTAACATCAAAATTTCAAATGGCACTTGCTGATGCCCAATCATTAGCCCTAGGTAGAGACAATGGATTTATAGAGCCTGAGCACTTAATGAAAGCTTTATTAGATCAACAAGGAGGTAGCAGCAGGCCTCTACTAAGCAAGGCGGGGGTTAATATTCCCTTATTAAGAACCCTAATCGATCAATCCTTAGAGAAACTACCTAAAGTCTCAGGCACTGGCGGTGACATTCACGTTTCTAATGCTCTTAACCGATTATTAAACCTTACTGATAAGCTGTCTCAACAAAGAAAAGATAATTTTATTTCTAGCGAATTATTCGTTCTAGCGGCTATTAGCGAGGATAGTTCTTTAGCAAGGTTATTAAAACAAGCTGGCGGGGATGCCAAAGCTATAGAAAAAGCGATTGATGAATTAAGAGGCGGAGAAACAGTTAACGATCCTAATGCAGAAGAACAAAGACAAGCGTTAGAAAAATATACTTTAGATTTAACTGAACGCGCCGAACAAGGCAAATTAGATCCTGTTATTGGCCGTGACGATGAAATTCGCCGTACTATTCAGGTCTTACAAAGACGCACAAAGAATAATCCTGTACTAATTGGCGAACCAGGAGTCGGTAAAACAGCTATTGTCGAAGGATTAGCACAAAGAATTATTAATGGTGAAGTACCTGAAGGATTGAAAAACAAACGTTTACTTGCCTTGGATATGGGAGCTCTTATTGCAGGAGCTAAATTTCGGGGCGAATTTGAAGAACGACTAAAAGCAGTCCTTAATGATTTAGCAAAGCAAGAAGGACAAATTATTTTATTTATTGACGAAATTCATACTATGGTTGGCGCTGGTAAAGCAGAGGGTGCGATGGATGCCGGAAATATGCTTAAACCCGCTCTAGCTCGTGGTGAATTACACTGTATTGGCGCAACTACCTTAGATGAATATCGACAATATATTGAAAAAGATGCTGCTCTTGAACGACGCTTCCAAAAAGTACTCGTTGAGGAACCAAGTGTTGAAGACACCATTGCTATCTTGCGTGGTTTAAAAGAACGTTATGAAGTGCATCATGGGGTAGAAATCACTGATCCTGCTATCGTAGCAGCGGCTACTTTGTCTCATCGTTATATCAGTGACCGACAATTACCAGATAAGGCCATTGATTTAATAGACGAAGCAGGCAGTTTAATCCGTATGGAAATTGACTCCAAGCCTGAAAGCATGGATAAACTGGAACGACGCTTAATTCAATTAAAAATTGAACGAGAGGCACTAAAAAAAGAAAGCGATGAAGCATCTAAAAAACGACTAGTTGATTTACAGCATGCCATCGATGAGTTGGAACAGAATTACTCTGATCTGGAAGAAATATGGAAAGCTGAAAAAGCAACCATGCAAGGATCCACACAAATTAAAGAAGCTCTAGAACAAGCGAAACAAGAAATGGAAACAGCAAGAAGAGCTGGTGATTTAAGTCGCATGTCAGAATTGCAATACGGTCGCATTCCAGAACTTGAGAAAAGATTAGCACAGGTATCTTCAGCGGATGCTATAGAAAATAAGCTGGTTCGTAATAAAGTAACCGAAGATGAAGTTGCAGAAATAGTATCTAAATGGACTGGAATCCCTGTATCTAAAATGATGGAGGGAGAAAAAGAAAAGCTGCTTAAGATGGAAGAAGCGCTACATAACCGCCTCGTTGGGCAAAACGAAGCAGTTGACGCTGTTTCTAATGCCATCAGACGTTCTAGGGCTGGTTTATCAGATCCTAACCGTCCTATTGGCTCGTTTCTTTTCCTTGGCCCTACTGGAGTAGGTAAAACGGAATTATGTAAAGCTTTAGCCGCCTTCCTCTTTGATACTGAAGAAGCCATGATCCGTATAGATATGTCTGAGTTTATGGAGAAACATTCTGTTGCTCGTTTAATTGGTGCTCCTCCTGGCTATGTTGGCTATGAAGAAGGGGGTTATCTCACTGAAGCAGTGAGACGAAGACCCTATTCTGTTATCTTGTTGGATGAGGTAGAGAAAGCTCACAGTGATGTATTTAATATTCTTCTCCAAGTAATGGACGATGGGCGTTTAACTGATGGTCAAGGGAGAACAGTAGATTTTCGTAATACAGTTATAGTGATGACCTCTAATCTAGGTTCTCAATTAATCCAAGAAATGGGCAGCAAATTGAACTATGATCAGATCAAAGAAGCAGTGATGGAATTAGTGAGTCAGCACTTTAGACCTGAATTTATCAACCGCGTAGACGAATCGGTAGTATTCCATCCGTTGGCAAAAGAACAAATTGCTAAAATTGCTGCAATACAAATTGGTTATCTGCACCACCGGTTAAAACAACAGGACATTCATTTGAATGTAACGAAAGAAGCATTGGATTATCTGGCTGAAGCTGGGTTTGACCCAGTTTACGGTGCAAGGCCATTAAAACGTACTATTCAACAAAAACTTGAGAATCCATTGGCACAATCTTTGTTAACTGGACAATTTAAATCTGGTGAATCTATTGATGTTACCTATAAGGATGGGGTATTGCAATTTAGTGCTTATTAAAAAATGCCCCCTATTCACTACGTCCCTTGGCTTGTCCGATGGATCTAGGAATCTCACGCTGAAACTGAATCTATGGATCCCGTGGACAAGCCACGGGACGTAGGTAAATATCTTAGTAAGTGTTATGAATAGGTAGGTTTAATGACCAAGGTGGTATTGAATTTGATATTCCTGTTCTTCGCAAAGCGTATCATTATCAATAGATGTAGATGTATTTGCCGCAGAAAAAAGAGTTTTAACCGTGTTTTGATCCGAATAAGAAAAAATTTTTTCTTTCTCTTTACCACTAGGCTCAACCCCATTCTCGCTTCCCGCATCACTCTCCATATCTGCTTCTTTCTCACGTTTTGGAGCAAGAAGATTGTTGAGCCCTTGCAATAATTTTGTCAACGAATCAAATGCCTCTCTGAGTTCTTCTAGTTTGCTAGTTAAAGCTGCATCTAATAATGCGCTTGAAAAAATAGACTTATCTGCTGCTCGTTTATTATAGGCTTTCAGTTCAGTAATAATTTCATCCTGACGCTTCAGCAATGCATTATAATTCTTATTCCGTTTACCTGTAATTAAAACCGTTTTTTGAATTGAATCTTGAACATCAATTAATTCTTCCCTCAAATCAATAGCATTAAGAGTATCCAATTGATGTTGTAGTGTTCTGCTTCTAATTTGTTCTGCAATTGCAGGGAGTAAATCTATATTCTCAGCATCATCCAATTCTTTTATAATCGCCTCGAAATTTTCTTTAGCCTCTTGACGAATTCCTGTTTGAACAGAACGTGGTAACTTGAGCATCAGTAATGCTTTGCGTTTTTCTATTAAACTTTTTAATGGCGCAATTTCAGGATCACAAAGTAGTTGATCAACAAAATCCTCACCTAAAGTTGCTTTCAATTTCACTGTGAGATCTTCTGTTAGCTGCATCAAACTAGGCTGCCCTGAAGGAGTGAACAACGCCACTGAGCTCATTTTTTCATTATTTCTGTTTACCAACTTCTTAATTTGCACCATGTGTTCCCTAGGATAAGAAGGTTGAGCTACTAAGGCTTGCAGTACTTGATTTAATTGCTTATAAAACAGAGGATTATTAATAGTTGCATCTGCATTCCTCTCCAACACTGCATTAAATGGATGCTCAGGATCTAAAAGAATAATAGCAGCAAAAGGTAGTCCAGTATTACTATCTATATCCATTAATAATGAAGGGGCGTTTTTAATCAGAACATCAATACCGTCTATCAGGGATGACTGCTTTTCAACTTCTTGTTTAAAATAAAAATCGAGTAAAGACTTATATTTTGCTTCTTTAATTACAAAATTTTTATAATTAAATAACACTACCTTATGTTTTAGCAGAAAATCAATTAACCCAGGCTTATTGTGCACCAAAGCATAAGGCATCAAACTGTCAGATAAAGTATGATGAAAAGCCTTCAATTGAGCAGCTTGCTCATAACACCCAGCTAGAAGTAACCGTAAAAGCAATTTCTTTGCTTGTTCTTCACTACTCACCCGCAATAGATGCAATTCACGTACATCTTGCGCAGTAGATTGATACTTACCGTGTTCGAGGACACATTCCTCAACAATTAACTCTCCGAAGAAAGCGGTGATAGCGCTAACCTGTTGCTCATCTTGCATGCTGTTCAATTGCTCGAAACGTGCTTTTAATGAAGCAATCACTGCATCTAATCTTGGTTTTACAGCTTTAGGTTTAGATGGATATGAGGTTGCCGCTGCTTTTTGTTTAAGAGAGGGCTCTTGTTTTCTCAATTTTGTTGTTTTTTTAGAAACCGGTGCTTGTGGAACAGTTTTCTCCGATACATCAGGTGCAACAGCCGTTAACAGAGTATTCTTAACCCTTCTATGGAAAGAAAGTAAATTATTCCACGCTCTGTTGTCATTAGAATAGTGTTTTAACTCATCAAGTACATTTATTTGCTCCTGCATGGTAGCTAAATACGCTCCTTTATTTTTCACACAATCTAAAGAACATGCCATTTTTTCTAATTCTTCATATTGTTTTTGATAATCCGTTATTACTGCACGCTGATTGTCTCTCAAATGCTCAACCACACCTCCAATAAATCGCTCAGCTAACCTCTTAAATGCTTCATGTTGCTCTTGGCAGTCCACTGATTTAAATACATTTCCCTCTCGAACTATTGATAACAAAGGTTCACAAACGTAATTGTCATGTGCATCATAGTAAACATGTAGTCTATATCTATTCCCGTGTATGTCCTTAAAATAAGCAGTATAATGATATTGGCTTTTCATATCTAATTTGCTCAAGGGACTTTCACTGACACTGAGATGATGATCCAATAGTGTATAATCGCCAATAACAATGTCATCGGGTACAGGTAATTCAAAGAAGAAATAGTTTTTTCCTTCTTGATAGGTACGTAACGATAAATCAACTACGCCAGGAATTTTTTCTTCGTTGAGGGTGACTTTATTAATTACATTGTAAAGAGAGTTTTTGGGCATAATGGACCGAAAAAAACCAGAATCTCAAAATAATACTCTAAATCCAACAAGCAGTAAATAATTAAATTAATATGGGAATTTGCATTTCATTTTTTCCAAAAAAATAAAGCAAAACAAGCAAGAAAACTGAATACAGCACCCAAATAAAATGTAAAGGAGGAGCCTACTTTTTCCCATACAAAGCCAGCAATAATACTTGCGAACAGCATAGCAATTCCACTTAATAAGTTAAAAAAGCCATAAGCAGTTCCTCGCAAGTGAATAGGAGAAGTATCGGCAACCATGGCTGCAAGTAGTCCTTGCGTTAACCCCATATGCAATCCCCAAAAGCAAATTCCAGTCAACACATAACTCCAATGGCTACTAGCTGCCAATATCAAATCGGCAATGCATAATGCGAGCAATCCGATAATCAATAAATGAGCATGACTCATCTGATCAGCCAATTTACCAAAAGGATAAGCAGATAAGGAATAAACAACATTCATCGCTACCAAAAATATGGGTACTACTGCTATATTAACACCACCTTGCATGGCACGAAGCACTAAAAAAGCCTCACTAAATCGAGCTAAAGTAATCATCGCTCCTATCGCACAGACCCACCAATAAGATATAGATAAAAGTCTAAGATTGTGTTGGGACAATGGATTTAAAAATTTATAATGGGAAGTTGTTTGCGGTTCTTTAACTCCTAGGACTATTAATAGCACTGCAATTAGGGCAGGAATCATAGCTAACGCAAACACCACTCTAAAATGATCAGCAAAAAGCAGCATAAAACAAAAAGCAAGCAAAGGTCCTAAAACAGCCCCCATAGTATCAAGAGATTGCCTTAGTCCAAAAGAGGCCCCTCGTAGGCCGTCAGGAGCCAAATCGGCAACCAATGCGTCACGAGGAGCCCCACGAATCCCCTTTCCTAACCTATCAGTAATGCGAGCAATAAATACCCATGTAACTGAAGAAGTGAGCGCAAATAAAGGTTTGGTGAGTGCACTTAAACCATATCCCAAAAGCACGATATCTTTTCTTTTACCTAAATAATCACTTAGAACGCCGGAAAAGATCTTGATAATTAACGCAGCGGCCTCTGCAACCCCCTCAATAATACCTATGGTGAGAGTACTTGCTCCTAAAGCAGTCACTAAAAACATAGGTAAAAGACTATGAATCATCTCCGAAGAGACATCCATTAATAAACTGACAAAACCTAAAACCCAAATACCTGCTGGTATTTGGGATAAAACACCCAGGGTACGTCGTTTTAACATAATTCAATCCATTGATTTGTATTATTCCACCAACCTTTATGTCGCCATCAGGCTGCCCAATGTTCTCTAAAGTGCGAAAAAATCATTATAATAGAACACTCTAAAATTATAACGATATTGCTCATCAGATCATTTTTGTTGTATTTTTTTACTAATAATTTTGCTGGCAATTATCAATCAACTGATTTAAATTATCGATGTTTTAACAATAACAATAAATGGAATGATTTACTAAATGATGAACAAAATAACTCTGATTTCTCTAATCTCTGCTCTATCCTGTGGTTCTCTTGCCCATGCTGGTAGTATGGGAGGAGAAATAACTAACTCTGGATTTCTAGCTATTGAAGGTGGTTATGCTGTAAACTCAATTAAAAACTATGATTTTGCTATTATTGGAGACAATACGGCAATAACTTCTATCAAGAGCAATCAAAACTATGTTGGCCGTATTGGTGCTGGTATGTTGTTCATGATGGATGAGCAATTTGGTATCACGAGTGAGCTTGGTTGGGGATACTATGGCAAGACAACTCTTAAGCCAGCTACTGGTATATTTGATGACATAACTATTAAATATACTATATCTGGCTTTGATGCTCTTATTGGTATTGCTTACATCCAGCCAAGTTTCAGCCTTTCATTAAAAGCTGGAGCATTGATTCAAAACATGCAGAAACAAACTAATGCTATTGTCAATGATATGTTGCTTTTTCCTGATGTCTTTAGTTTCAATTCAAAAAGTGTTCAAACTGCCGCATTACCTGAAATAAAACTAGGGGCCTCTTACAATATTGATAGTAATTGGTCAATCACTGGTGCTTATGTTTTTGCAGCTGGCTCAACTCCGAGACTTAGTGGAACTTTTAACGTGAATACCCTTAATGCGACTCTTATCAGCAACACACAAAACACTACTTTAAATGTTGGATTATTAGGGATTCAATATACCTGCTAATAGGTCTTATTTTGATAAATAGTATCAACTTAAGAAGACAGTGTAGCCTAGATAGAGCGAAGCGTAATCCGGGATCGATCTCGAATCAGGTGGTGTGGTCTAATAGATTTGACCACATCAATCTAATCATTGTTGGGTTACGCTGCGCTAACCCAACCTACATTTCTTTTTCGACAGGGAATAAAACGCGTAAGTTGGCGCCATTGATCGTCCCCTGATAATAAATTAATAATTAGTGGTCCCTGTGCCATTGCCAGAACCAGTGCTATTAACACCTCCCATGCCATTGGCAGTACCCGTTCCATTACCTGAGGCATTACTATTCACCCCCCCCATACCATTAGCAGTGCCTGATCCATTACCAGAACCAGTGCTATTAACACCTCCCATGCCATTGGCAGTACCCGTTCCATTGCCAGAAGCGGTGCTATTATTATCTGCTAATTGATAGAGTGTATTATTAGTTATTTCTGTATCTACAGAATAGGCATTAATACAAGGTAAAATAAATAAAGCTAATAAAGCCATAATTGTGTTCTTCATGATGGCCTCCTTTCTCTATAAGATTTACTAAAACTAGGGTCGTTGCAATTAACTCAGGCTCCCCATTTAAAGGAGCTGAGCACATACTTAAGAAATACAAATATTTATAGGCCCTAATATAGGAATAGGACAATAATGAAAAAATGCAAATACCTATATACAAAAACTACTAACTTATGACTCATCAACTTTAATCATTTTCGAATTACTGGCGAAAACCAGCATCCATCAATCTTTTAAAATCAAATGGATACAGACCTTCACCGGTAATTCACCTAAAATCAATTGATGAAAATAGTCAAAGTCAACATTATTCGTGTTGTGCTTTTATTTTTTTCTCTGTTAATTTATCAAATAAAATACGTTTATCTTCAGATAACTCTGCACGTCGAAGTTTCATCATCTCCTCCACGCTACCTTGCACACAATCTGGGGTTAGGCGATCAATAATTAAAGTACCATTCAAATGATCAATTTCATGTTGAATTACACGAGCATAAAAACCATGCTCTACACTTTGATGGTGCTGACCTACCTCATCATAATAACTTAACTTTATTTCTTCGTATCGCGGCACTTTCCCTGCTTTGGTGGGTACAGAATAACAGGCCTCAAAATCGTACCCTATGGTCGCACCAGGAGTAGCCTCATAAGAAGGATTAATCATTACATGCATGGGATAAGGTTTAACTCGTTCTCTTAAAAGTGCCGCATCTTCCGGTATATAAATCGCCAGAATCTGCCTCGCTTGGTTTACTTGAGGTGCAGCAAGCCCTACTCCACCTAACTCATGCAATTTCTTTTTCATCTCATAGATTAAACGAGAATCGTCCTTAGAGAGAGGGAAAGAGACTAGCTGAGCCCTGATTTTAAGTACAGATAGATGCTCTGGTTGTTGTATATTAATAATAGTTAAAGCGGATAATGTTGAACTGTTCATTATTAAACTCAAGATTAAAAATTTTAGACGCTTCATTGGGCATCCAAATACATGTTCATCATATCCAATGATCACCAATGACCAACATTAGGAGCAGAAACCCAGGGTTCCTGTTTTGGCAGTGCATTACCCTTCTGTAATAACTCTATAGAAATATTATCTGGTGAGCGAATAAAGGCCATATAGCCGTCGCGTGGGGGTCTATTAATGACTACTCCAGCATCTTGTAATCGCTGGCAAGTCTCATAAATATCATCCACTCGATAAGCCAAATGACCGAAATTTCTGCCTTCTGAGTAGAGCTCAGGATCCCAGTTGTATGTTAATTCAAGCATAGGAGCTTGTGAGTGCTGTGCCTGTGTTGCATCTCCTGGCGCAGCCAAAAATATTAAAGTAAAACGCCCTTTTTCATTTTCCGTACGCTTTATTTCTACAAACCCTAATTTATTACAAAAAAAGTCCAGAGACTCTTCAACATTTGAAACTCTAACCATAGTATGCAAGTAATTCATTGATTTTCCTTAATAATAAATTAAATAGTCATTAGACTTCAGCTCTGACTTACTTTTGCCACATAGAATCTTAGTATTTTACACCATAAACTACACGAAATTATTTCTAGCATCTATAATAATAGGGACTTTTTAACTTAACTAAGGATGGTTATCATGAAAAAAAGCCTTTTATGGATAGTTGCTCTAAGCTTCTCTTTAGTCATCGGCCAGACAGCTCTTGCTCATGAGGGTTGCGGTGATAACATGAAAAAGATGGTTGAAAGCCTGAGACTCGATGATGCCCAGAAGGCTAAAATTATGCCTATTCTAGAACAATTAAAATCATCTATCAAAGCAAGTGCAGAGCAATTCAAAGACTTAGATACTCAAATAAATCAACAAATTCAATCTGATAATACAGATCAGGCAACTCTTGATGGATTAATGGATAAAAAGACCAAATTAGTTGGCGATATGATGAAAGCTAAAGCAAATGCTAAGCATCAAATCTATTCTCTTCTTAACGCACAACAAAAAACAGCATATCAAAGCATGGTAAAAAAATGGGAAGAGGAAATGGCCGCTAAATATCAAAATTGCCATAAAGATGAAGAATAAGCGCTTACTCCGCTAAGATATAGACAGGTAGTGATTCCCCACTACCTGTTTTTTTAAGTTGGCGCCATTGCGTGAACAGTTACCATATATGCTATATAGCAGGGGAACTCGAGCAAACCTCTCCTGTTGAATGTACTACCGCATCTGATGATATAGAGCTTGCGTTATGCGATGATTTTATGCTTAATGCCATCCCCATCAGCTTGATCACTTCGCAAAGTTTTTTTGCAACAACATCGACCTCCGCTGCACTTTTCTTAGCATCAGAAATATGCTTTAGTATTTTATCCCAGTCCATATAGGGCAGATAGCCATCACATGCGATTATCCATTCTTGACTAAGATAAATATCTTCATCAACGTTAGGACACGCGTGTCTATCAACCTTCTTTAACTTTTCTATATAAGGAGTGTTTTTAAATTCTTCATCATGAACCAATAAACGAACCACTTCAGTTACAACTTTATCTGCAAACTGATGGCAAACTACTGCATCTAGGTCTATTGGTTTCTTGCGTTTTTTATTTGCTTCAATAAGAGTTGCCCTCACCTTACCTATAAGTGAAGAATATATTCCTATACGTTGGTCTTTATCAACCAATTGGCTATCTAAGGCATGGGTTAATTGCAAGTTGCTCCATTCTATCTCGCCCGATTTAATTAGTAATGACTGTAATTCGCCATACATCTCTTTTATACGTGCTACTCGCTCCGTATCTTGTGTTACGTATTGCTTGAATGATTTCAATGCATCAGTTGCTGCTGTTGACATCGATTGACTAGAGGTTAATTCTATAGGGCATGCTGCATCAATCAAAAATGATAAATTTATCATCATGATACTGGTGCGAGCCTCTCTTATTTTATAATTTGCAAACTTATAAAGTTCATCATTTTTTCTAAATTTATACAGCCGCTGTTCCACACTCAATAATTCATATTCCGTCGGTTGATTATTATCAGAAGGGGCATTAAGCATGGTATTATGTACTGCATTACGTAAATAATTAAATAATTCTTTTAAAACTACTGAATTCAGCTTTTCCCCCTCTTTCTTCTTCCATTCTTGATAAGCGGGATTTAATTCCTTTTCAAATAACCGTTCTAATAAAACTATGATTTCACCCTTTGTAGGATGTAGATTGTCGTTTTGAACATATTGCAATTCTCTTTTAAACGAATCAATATTTCTTAAATAGGTCGCCGTGCGTTGTGAACGATCTTCAGCTGTTTTTCTACTAAACTGCCCTTTATGGCTCAGTGTATCCCGATATACGTCAGGATGCTCGCTTTCAATGATTAAATGCTCAATTAAAATTGAATCATAAGAAACTGTTTTGTAATGAAAACCATAACGAGGTGAGTGGCTTTTTTTGCCACGAGGTGATGATGCATCACGAGGTGATAAAGCTGAATTACGTGGTAAAGCACTACTGGAACGTGTACGATTAAATGTAGTTTTTTTAGCTGGCTCTTCGGAGCTTGCTGTTGTTGACTCAGAAGATTTGTCACGTGATAATAAAGCATGTAAGGGATTAATCACATGATGCACTCCTCCATCAAAGCCTTCCTGTTTTCCTTTCTTTGATCGTGATTTATCTCCAACAGATCGCTCACTGCTTGCTTTTCCAGAGCTAACCAGTGTTGTTTTACGCTCTTTTTGATCGGATTGTTCTTCTACAATTTGCATATCCAATTTAGGAATTAAAACTGATGGACGTGATTCATATATTTCTACGCTATGCAGAGCAATAAAAGAGGAGTAATCATCAATTATTGCAGAGTCCTCAGAAAGAGAGATCCCAGGATATTTTTTCTCACCCAACTCTTTTATGATAGATGCTTTGTTGTATTTCTGCCCCTTTGCTGTAGTAATAAATAAACATACAGCTTGATTCGTTTTTTCATTATAGGCCCAAACCAAGGGCATACCCATACAAGTTATATCATTAAAAAAGACGTTCATAGAATTTTTGGTGAGTGTAAATTAAGGAACCTAAATGTATAGTTTAATATCTAAGTGGTCAAGTAGGTTTTGATACAATTTTTCTGAGAAAACCGTTAAAAGTCCATTTTTTTACTGTTTTTTTCATTTTTGTGATGATGAACTTAACATAATGGCGCCAACTTAAGGGCCCGACCTGCGTTATAAAGAGCTTAAGTTGACGCCGTTGCCTGTCCAGGGTGCGATCTTGAGTCTTGGAAGAGTGCCAGTTTTTTTAATTAACCTATTCGAGGTGTATGTTCAAATGACTGTTCAAGCTCAACGGTAGCTGTTGTTGATTTGCAACCGAAGAAACCAAATATTCTATGAATTGCCAAAGCATCTTTAACGCGTTGATCTGTTCTAACATCTCGAATGCCATGTTCAGTTTCATCTTGTAACGCCAATTCAAGAGCTCGCTCAATTGCGTCTGCTTTCATTTCATTATTGATTGAAAAAAAGCTTTTCGCGTTCTCTCTAAACCGATTGATTTGACTTCTTATAAATTTTACGTCTGCCCGATTTTCTGGATTAAGAGGTTTAGTATCCTCTTTTTGTTGATGAAGTAACACTGAACTAACGTCATGCTTTTCTGGAGGCTCAGATACCACTTGATTTTGTTTTGTATCTATAAATGAAATGTTTCTCGTATCAGCGCCACTATGTATAACATTTGCTTGACTCGCTACTGATAGAGTTCGCTCCATATCATTAGTATCGACTTGTTTAGGGGCTGCATCGTGAACAGGAAGTATTGGCTCTACTTCTGCTAGAATAGGCTCTTCTTCAGACAAACTGTCTTCAATTTCAAAAACTTCTTCATCCAAACTTTCCGTAAGACTTCCATCTTCAAACCATTCATGAGTGTCTACTAATTCAGTATCGTCGTTGTTTTTTGAATTAAAAAGTGCATCAGTAACTTTTTTATAACTTTCGTCAATTGCCCCATTTTCTTCAGCTAAAAAATCTTCTATGGTATTGAGGACGTTATAATGCTCCTGCCGCACTTTCAGGATAAATTCTCTATACCTAATGACTAATTTTTTGTACTCAATAAGACTTGTTCTCTCTTTTACGTTGAGAAATTCAGGAAAATTAAAATCTTCATTTTTATCTGCGTCTAAAAACTGCGTTAAATTAAATGCTTTATTTTTCTTTAATGCTAAAAATTGCAGTACCTGAGCCTCATAATTAGAGTCAAAATTTAGAATATCCGGTAAATGAAATTCTTTATCCAATCCTTCCATATATTCTGGGTGACTCATAATGTATTCAATAAAAACTATCGATATAGGACCGCAGGAAACTAGACGCCCCCCATCTTTCTCATGAGTCTGGATTTTTTTAGGAGAAGAAATAATTTCAATTTTCTTTTCTGTTTCTCCTCGATTAAAGGTTAACTGTACAATTTGATCCGCTTTAGGTTTTAGCTTGTCTCTAATCAACTCCGTGGTCAGTGGTTTGTTTAAATCAAGATCTATCCTTAAATCGTTTAAATCTTGGGAGGACAATGTATTCGTTCTTAGAGTTCCCCTAGGATCAATTACTGAGTAATACAGTACCTTGTTCTTAATTTCGAAATAGATAACATTCTTTTCAAATTCTGGCTCATCGCTCTCTGTATCTGCTAGACGAAATGCATAAGCATAATTACCATAATCAATGCGGGGAAGAGTTCCTGTAGGATTAAACAGCACAATACTGATCGTTTTGTCTTTATTTTTTCGTAAGAAGCCCGCTATATAATGTACGCTAGCTACTTCTGGTTTGAAGATAAAAGGAAAATATTTTTGAGATGCACTTTGAAGAATGTTAATTAAAGGACGCAATATCTCCTCAAGAGTAAGTTGATCAAGTCCATCAAATAAGACTGCTGGTTGCAGCGTTTCTTCTCGTAGTTTGAGAGATAATTGATTGTATTTTCTCCATACTATTCGTTGTGCATCTCGGACATCATACCAAGTGGTAAAGCTCAAACCATCATCAGCAGGATCATATTCTTTTTTTCGTTGTCTGAACTCTTTTGCGGCTAGTGATGGCATGCTACTTACCTCTATAATTATTTTGGTATACGTTATATGATACAGCAGATGTTGGGCAATTTGTTGCCTAACCTATGCCCTATCATAGTACAAGGCTATCAGTTCTTTACTGGAAGTACAGCCTAACAATTCCATTGTTTTAGCAAGAGTCCCTTCTACTGTTCTATATGAAATCCCCATTTCGCGAGCAATAACTTTGGATGTTTTTCCTTGAGCCAACAATTTAAAACATAAGGCCTGTTGTTGCGAAAGATATATCGGGGTATGCAACTTTTTATGGAAAAAAGCCAAATCTTTTTTCTCTACTGTTAATTCAGTATTTACCGGATAGGATTCTTTATTTCCTAAAACTAAACTCATCACGATACGTACATGTTCTTCAAGAGCATTGTTATCACTACTTATCACCAAGTTGGCCACTTGTTCATACCAATGATCCCGCTCCTGATGTAATGCATCAAAGAATGCTTTAGCGTCAGCAATTGGCAATAAAGAAGATGGATTGAGCGCCATTCTTTCCATTTGCACTGAGGTACTCACATCTAAAAACACCACACACTCTTGGGATAATAATTGCCTATTAGTTTCAGAACAAATAATGCTCCCTTCTGTTGCTATAACTATGTTTTCTTTAGTAAACAGAAAAGACAATAATTCAGATTGGGCTCGATAAAAATCGTTTCGTCCATCATCGCCAAATAGTTCTGTAAGTCGACGCCCAAAAGTAAATTCTAACCCTAAATCCGCATCAATAAATTGCCAACCCAATTGTTTGGCTATGCTTTTTGCTAACAGACCTTTTCCTGCACCAGGATGACCCACTATAAAAAGACGTTTACACTGATTCATATTTAAATACTCCGTTAGAGATACTAACACCAACCACAGCTCATAGTATTAGTATGGCAATGAAGGATATATTCATTATACAATCAAGGATAAAAATCAATCAATGCGTAGAAATACTTGTCTCATGACCTAGTACATTAATTCTCTCACAGACTATTAGTTTACTACTAAAACGTTCGACTATATGTTGATGAATGTGAGTCCTGATAGTCTTTATCATCCTCGTCAGCGCTCCAAAAACGATCACGTCCATAGGGTTGTACGTTAATATTAAACTTACTCCTTATCTCGCTATCATCTAAGCCATTAATTTTATTAATAGCGTCTTGTCCAGTAATACCATTTTTGGCTAGAGATTTTAAAGCATCGACATGTTCTCTTGTAAAATCGCCGAACTCTGGTTTCTGCCATGCTCTAAGATGCTCGCCCCTAAGACTGGGATACAAAAGAATTAATGCGTTTACCTGTTGAGCATCTAGTTGATTAATTTCATCAATAGCATCTTGCCCTGTAATGCCATTTCTAGCCATAAATTTTAAAGCATCAACATGCTCTTTTCTAAAGGAACCATATTCCGGCTCCTGCCAAGATCTAAGATGATTGCCTCTAAGTCCTGAGTCATAAAGTATTCCCAATGCTTCTGCTTGATGTTCGTCTAAACCATACATGACGTTCATCGCTTCTTGGCCTTTCA
>DAIAOV010000200.1 GCA_027437055.1 Legionella sp.
TTTTAGACGAGAAAATTCAGTAGGTTACAAGCATCAGCTATCTTTTTTCAACCCCTAAATAACATCGAACTGGGGTTAAGACAAGATAATATTATCGATCCAACAGCTGCTCCAGTAAATGCCGAGATTCTTGTTGAGGTAGGAAAACAAGGTTATGCAATGGTAGGTTCTATTGCACCAAGAAACATTGGAGGATCCGGAGACTCGCCTCTAGCTGCGGTATGCGTTGAACCCCAAGACCCCAAAGCTCCTATTATAATTTCTTTCCGCGGTACCGAAACCTTGGGTGATGTTGTTTCCGATGCAAGGCTGACAACAATGGGAGTTATTGAACAAAAATTTCGCAATGCGGCTTTTGAGTTTTACCAAGACGTACGCAAGAAATATCCCGACAGAGAAATTGTTCTTACTGGACACTCTTTAGGCGGACATTTAGCACAATATGTAGGTACTAAAGCATACAATACAGATCCAAAGCTACGCCCTAATCAATTATTACAAGTCAGAACCTTCAATTCAGCTCCTATAGATACCACCCATAGCGCTGTGTTTAATACAAATCCAGAATTATTATCGCAATTCGTTAATTATAGATTGTCTCCTGATATTGTAAGTAATTTACCACTGCAACATCACTATGGTAATACATTTGTATTTCCAAGTGATCAAGGTACTCTAAATTCCCATAAGCTAGGTGTACTCAAAAAACTTCTTCCTGAGAAGGTCATGAATCAGGAAATTACGTCCCATGATCCAATAGAAAAAAAGCAAAATCAGCTGATCGAACTGATTAAAGGGGTTGAATCGAGTTATCAATGCCGTGTAGAAGGGCAGTTCTTCTCACGTTTTCGTGCTGGGGCAAAAAATCTGCGAGAGATGCAAGAAGCTTTTCCTGCAATACTTGCATCGATAGAAAAAGGAGAGTATAGCGATGCAGTAAGTAAGCTCAAGATCCTAAAAGGAAAACTTGACGGCACTACATCAACACACCTGGTGGACGCTATAATACAAAGAACTAATGAAGTTAAAGAACTAAATCAAAAAATGCAACAGACAGAGACTGTTACAGCAACACCTCATGAACAACAAACAGATCTAAGAGCGCTTTTCAAAAGAATGAGGGAGGAAAGCGTCCCTCAAGACACGAAAGGACTTGATGCTCATATCGAACATACCGAAGATACTGTTAACTGTAAAAACGGATAGCGTTACAAGATAAGTTATATCACTGCTCCTACTTAAGTTGACGCCGTTGGGTGAACGATTATGAAAAATTAAATAACACCAAACCATTTTGATCTTGGCCATTACTAATATTACACAACCAATCAACAACTAATTGTTGTTTATGCAAAATGGGATCAAAGAAATCTACATGCAATGTTGCTGTATTATCCTCAAAAACACTGAGGCGGCCAGATAAAGTTAAAACTTCTCCTGAAGAGCGTTCTATAAAAATCTTCATGGAGGTGGTTACAGTATCTACTAATTGATTATTAACACTCTCTTTGGCATGAAAATAATGAGTAAAATTAAATCGCGTTGTGGCGCCCTCTAATCTTCTCATGATTTGAGTCTGAAGTGCTGGCTGCGTTACGAGGCAATTATCAAAATGAATAATAGCTCGAACATCATCACCGTTCTCGACAGCTTGCACTAGTTGGGGAAAATTAACGATATTGGTGGCAAGTGCATTCGCATTATTTAATAAAAGTAACAATAAACCCGCCATGACAATCGATTGCCAAATTCTCATTTGTATCCTCCATGACCCATTTTTTAATGTACTTTAATTGTATAATTTGTCTTTTAGTTTTTCCACTTTTTATTTGGAGCCTCTTAATTAATTCGCTAGAAATAGAATTAATTAACACGCTCTTAGACATATTATTAAAATTAGTCAATAATACCTATAATATTATGCAAGTTTAGTTCCAACTTAAACTGATTACCTCTTGATATAACCAATAAATTTTGCTTGAATGCTGCGGTGAAACAAGAGGTCTACTATATACATGAGATACATGAGGCAAAATGAACTACTTTCATCATCTATTTGATATGATCCTCCATATAGACATTTACTTAAACAGTTTTGTTTCACTATATGGATTTTGGACCTATTTGGCATTATTTGCTGTTATTTTCTGTGAAACAGGGCTTATTGTCACCCCGTTTTTACCTGGAGACTCATTACTTTTTGCTGCCGGAAGTATCGCTGCACAATCAAGTAACTCGCTCCATATTTTAATTTTATTTATTTTACTCTTCTCAGCCTCTATATTAGGTAACCAAATTAATTTCTGGGTTGGTAGAGTTGTTGGTCCACGTATATTTACTGCAAAAAACTCTTGGCTGTTCAATAAAAAACATTTGGAAGAAACCCATGCTTTTTATGAAAAGCATGGCGGTAAAACTATAATTTTCGCTCGATTCATCCCCATAATACGCACCTTCGCTCCATTTATAGCCGGCATAGGGAAAATGGAGTCTCTGCATTTCTTTCTTTATAATCTCATCAGTGCCTTATTATGGATTGGTAGTCTATTAAGCCTTGGCTACTTCTTAGGATCACTCCCAATAATCAAAGAGCATTTTGCCCTAGTCATTTATGGAGTTATTTTTATCTCACTACTACCACCTATACTCACTTTCTTGACACAAAAATTATCAGTGCGTTCTTAGAAAGACAGTCGTGGTCATTCGGCGGGAACTTAAGCCCATGTAGATACTGTCTTTAAAGGCAAGCAAAATTTTCATTAAAAGGTTGCTTGCTTTTAAGAACTCC
>DAIAOV010000201.1 GCA_027437055.1 Legionella sp.
AAATCAATTTGAAAAGCAGAGCGATTTTTTAATGAAAGTTGCTTAACTGGGGTGTAACAATTTGGTTGACCACGTCAGTGCTCTTTCTAAATCCTTAATATGACCTACTTTATCACCTGACCAGAAATTAAAACCAAGACCGTCTTGTGCCCGAGAAAATACATTTCGATTTAAATGACCAGGGCGAGTATAATCACCCGCACGAGGATCATAAACGACAACGTCTTTAACCCCTGCTTTGCGCAATTTAATTGCTGTATACAAACCTGCTGGACCTGCACCAATAATTACCTTTTTCATAAAACCTCTATGGAACTAATAAAAACCAAGCGTCGACAAATTAAAAATTATGGAATATAATAATTCATAAAGATTAAGGATTTATTAAATATTACATAATTTGACTATATTGTATTTAATCTCCTATCATTGCGTATTAACCGCAATCTGCGCTTTTAGATATTCCAAATTCTGCTGGTATTGCGGGCGAGATATTGCCCTTTCGCTAGTAAACTCAGGGTTGCCTTTTCTAAAAAACTCCCTTGTTTCATAATCTTAAAGTTGTTAATCAATACCCCTTCTTCGTGAATATTTTTACTTTCTGCTGGGACTGATCCAGGAGTAATGGCTAAAAGAAAATGCTATAGTTCAAATCACCAGAGGAAACCACTTAAAGGTATAATATGGAAAAAGTTACTATTTATCATAATCCCAGATGCACAAAATCAAGACAATCCTTGGAAATACTACACAGCAAAGGAATTAATCCTGTGGTTGTCGAGTACCTTAAAACACCCCTGAATATAGAACAATTGCAACAATTACGAGCTCATTTTTCTCTCAAAGACTTTGTTCGCACCAACGAACCTATCTTTAAGGAATTAGGTTTATCTTTGGATAACGAAGGGCAGTTGTTACAAGCCATGGTAAAAGAACCTGTACTGATGCAACGCCCCATTGTCACGCTCAAAAATAAAGCGGTCATCGGACGTCCACCAGAGAATGTATTGGCATTGATCGAATAAAGTTGAGCCCATAGCCGTCAGGTTAAAGCCCATTCGTACACCTACGTCCCCCGACGGGCAAGGGATAATAAGCTCTGATGACACGAAGGAGCCTTTCGCCCACGTGAGGAGTGTTGATTGAAATTAAATAATTGTGGGTCGGGCAATTTGTTGCCCGACGTTTAGAAGATTATTATTGGATTAGTGCTTTGTTTCTTCATTACCCAGTAACCAATCGCGGCTCACCTCAAGCTCATCGGCGATTTTTTGCATGGTGCTGGTATTGCCTGCAACGATACCATTGAGCAAGGATTCAATTTGAAATGGTGGTAATTTAAATAGTTTAGAGCATACTTCGACGCGCTCAGTCATTAAAGCAGGAACACCAAGTTCGTCGAGCTCATAGTTTAAGCGTTCAGTTAGTTTTTTATTGGACATGGTAGTCTCCTCTAGGCTTTTTTATTAGTGTAAAACACTAAAGCTTAAGGATTGATTAACATATAAGTTTTTTTACAGGAGTTTTTTAAATGATTCATAGTTTCATTAATCATTGTTTTCCGACGTTCATATTCTTTTTTTATCTCATGGTGTTTTTCTCTTTGAGTCGAGTCACTTCTCATTTGAAGCATAAGGTATCGAAAAATAAAGAGGACATGAACACAGCTCGGGCTATTGTGGGCAGTATTAACAGTTTTTACAGCATTTTTTTAGGGTTTGTGGTCTATATCTTATGGTCTAACTATCAGAAATCAAGTGAACTTATCGCAACTGAAGCAACCAAACTCTATGTCATTAGTGAAAGCGCCAAAGCGTTTCCATCGGAGGCTCAGAAAAATATAATACAGCATTTAACTCAGTATACTTCATCAATTTTAAACGATGAGTTAGGCTCCATGTCATTGGGTAAAGACAGCCCACGAACGCAAGATGCCAGTGACCAATTATATGCTGCTCTTTTACAATTTAAACCAGACAGCTCCATTTCTACTTATTACAACAACACCATTAATGCACTCAACCAAGCCGTCGAATATCGAAATCTTCGCCTAACGATGCTCCATGCAGGAGTTCCCATTGCCTGGTATATCATTATCTTTTTGGGAGCTTTTTTAGTAATTGGTAGCTATGCTCTAGAAACTGATTTCAAAGGGCGACACTTTCTGGCCATTTTATGTATTTTTCTTGCGTTCTATATGACAGCTATTACCGTCTTAAGTTTCCCATTCTCAGGATTTGCTAAAGTTTCCGATAAGCCGATACAAAAAGTGTTTAATAGACTAACTCATACCAACGAAACCTAGTAGCGTATAAGATACTAGGTTCTTGTGTTTCATGGTCTATATTATTTCTAACGCTAAAGCAATACCCTGACCACCGCCAATGCACAGAGCAACGACCCCCCGTTTAAGGCCATCGCGGCGCATGGAATAAATAAGACGGGTGGTTAACACCGCACCTGTTGCACCAATAGGATGTCCTAAAGCAACAGCGCCACCCTCAACATTGACGAGCTCTGCGGATAAGCCTAACTCTTTAATTACCGCAAGAGGAACAGCAGCATAAGCTTCATTAATCTCCAAACGCTCTACCTCGTTCTGCTGCCAATTCGCGCGAGCAAGTGTTTGCTTGATGGCTGGAGCAGGAGCAATGCCAAACATGCCAGGCTCAACAGCACTTACGCCATAGGAAACCAACCGCGCCATGGGCTCTAGGCCTTGTTGT
>DAIAOV010000202.1 GCA_027437055.1 Legionella sp.
GCTGCAAGCAAAGCTCACCAACAAGGAAATCGTTTGCCGACGTTCAATTTTCTTGGATTCACCTGTTACTGGGGCAAGGCACGGAAAGGATTTTGGAGACTTAAATTTACCAGTCGCAAAGACCGATTCGCTACTAAGCTCAAGGGCATGAAGAAATATCTGCGCGGGAATTTGAACACGGAAAACACCTTTGGTGTGATTAAGTCTGTCATTCGAGTTGTAACAGGATGGACTAACTATCATGGTGTCTCTGATAATCAAAGACGAGTGGGGCAATTCCTTGAGCGGACAAAGCACTTGATATTGCGATGGTTAAATCGCCGCGGCGGCAAGCGCAGGGTAACATGGGACAGATTGGCTCAATTACTTGAAATAGCAGGTTTCCCGAAGAAAAGGAAAACTGTATCGATGTTCTAGACTCACTGAATATGTGTGGGGACACTGATCTATCGGGAGCCGGATGCGGTAGTTCCGCAAGTCCGGTTCTGAGGAGGGTTTGGTCGGAGTGATCTGGCCATTCTACTCACCCAGGACCCGTATTTAGTCTGGCCATAACCTTCGTTTTAACAAAAACCAAATTGTACCATAAGTGATCATATAAGACCATATAAAATGCTATTGTGATATTATTGATAAATACATTAAGAGAAAAGCCAGTAAAAATAGAGTGAGCATTGAATGATTTATGGGTACGTTCGGGTAAGCACCCAAGAACAAAACGTGGATAGCCAAAAAAACAGTATTACGGGGTCAGTCAGGATACGTGTGTAATTGATGCATTTGAAAGATCAAATACGACTCTATCCCTTATCTGGCTTAGGTTTTCAGGCTTCTTGATTAAATCCAAAATGTACCTATCATCGTTTTAATGTGTTCTGTCATGTAAGAGCTTGGATGCTTCAATCATCATTCAACACTGATTATCTTAATAAAAATAAAATGTTCTACTAAAATGATAACCATAGAGGATTAGCCTAAAATCACTATCACTCAATTATAATTTATATTTTGAAGTAAAGTTAGAGTCCTTTACTGGCAATGGGTTGTGGAATGATCCAATGCCATTGGCTTATACCGTTCTTCAGAAATAAAATAAATCCCCGCCTGTGTAACGGGGATGATAGCAAAAAGATTCTAATTTATTTCTGGTGCACTTTTTACAGCATGATCTTCTTCTGTTCTTTGAACAAACTCTCTAAAGAAAGTCTGCGCGCTCTTACCTGATCGATTATGCAATGTACTCCAGTCTGAATTATGGCCATTAGCATATTGTGTATCAGTCTCCATTTTCCTATCGCTTTTGATTTTTTCCCTAGCTTGAACTAAAGCCTCTCTTGCATTAGTCAACCCTGGTTTAGCGAGAGGATCAGCTTTTCGAATTATATCATCTAGATTTGCAATTTCTTCATCAATCTCCGCCTTTTTCTCGCGTCGTTCTGAAGTAAGGTCTTTATGGATAGATGCATAATGTGGAATCACAGCATCATCGATACGATTACCTCTTATCTCTTTTCTCGATCTAACTACTATATAGTCTTTATATGCTTCAGGAATGCTCTTAAATGCACTACCTGCATTAATTTCCCATTTAGCTAAAGCGACACCGAATTTAATGAAAGGTTTTGCCAACCATCCAAGTATTGTCCCTCCTATGCTATCTTTATGGCCTATTGCCTGACCATCTGCATCGCGCTCTAGACGTACATGCCCTACTAAGAAATTAGTAATAGTAGAGAAAGAACGACTATTAAACAAATTAATAGGTTGTCCTAGTTGATGAAAATGTTGTGCCACTAAAGAGGCTACACCTGCACCAAGAGAATGACCTTTCAGGGTAATATTTTGTGGTGAAACACCTTGATCTAATAATCGTTGTACTTGGGCAATACCATCTGCAACTAAATCATCTCTTGATTTAGCTTTGCCCGTACTTTGACCAACACCACGAAGGTTAAATCCAACGACATTAGCCTGGAGATCCTTCGCATCTTCTTTCATATCATCAATGATATGTTCATAACACATACCATTCCCTACCAAATTAATAATATACTTTTGATATTTAGGATCAATATTTTCTTGTGACTTATGCTTTATTTCGAATGTATCTAAATGTGCTTCATCATGAGTAATTACCTCATGTTTTTCACAAGTTAAATTGTCTTCATTATAATTACTAACAGTATTATCGAGAACCGCTAAAGAATCAAAATTGTCATTTTGTGCCGGCAGTACCAAACTACCAACCCATTCACCAAGCAATTTATTCGCTCCAAGTTTTATTAAATCCCACAATAAAACAGGAGGGAAAACAGTCCGGATTGCAATAAACTTAAACCATTCCCACCCGCTATATCTAGGTTTTGGGGCATTATAAATCTTAGCCATAATTCAATCCCATTACATTTAAATTGCTTAAATTATAAACAAAAAACATTAAGGGAATGTTAAGCACGACATTAAGAGCCTATCCGGAAAATACCATTCAATCACATGAGCCCTATACTAAGATAATGGACTCGCACTAATAATAGCAGAAATGGAACGGAAATCTTATCGCAGTGATTTAACTGACAAAGGAAGTGTAATTTTTATGGTTGCAAATAACTAAATAGATGCAACTACAGTTTTCCAATTTAGATCCCAATCATTACT